>JAYVTJ010000103.1:0-4615 GCA_043774415.1 Fimbriiglobus sp.
AAGACGCTTCCGCGGACTCCGCAGGACGTGCTGGCGACCGTCTACAAACACTTGGATGTGGATGTGAACGCGAGCTACATGAACAACGGCCGGCCCATCGCCGTGCTGCCGAGCGGCAAACCGATCGAAGAATTGTGCTGAACGGATCCACGATGCAGACGCGGCTCAAGGTCCAGCTTTCGGTGTTCATGTTCCTCCAGTATTTCATCTGGGGATCGTGGTACGCGAGTCTCGGCACCTACCTCAAATTCGCGATGAAAGTCAGCGGCGATGAGACGGGCTTGGCCTACGGGGCGTTCGCCATCGGTTCGATGATCTCGCCTTTCTTCGTCGGGCTGATCGCCGACCGCTACTTCGCCTCGGAAAAGCTCCTCGGCATCCTCGGCATCGGCGGAGGCATCCTCCTCGCCATCGTTCCGCAAGCAGAGGGTTTCGGCGAATTCTACCCGCTGCTCATCCTGTACTGCGCGTCGTTCGCACCGACTCTCGCACTGGGCAATTCGCTCTCGCTCCATCACCTCCGCGATGCGAAGCGCGACTTCCCGCGCGTGAAGGTCTTCTCGGCCATCGGCTGGATCGCGGGCGGCGTCACGCTCAGTTTGCTGGGCGGCGAAAAATCGGCCGTGCAGTTCTACCTCGCCGGCGGCGTCTCGATCGCGTTCGGCCTCTTCGCCCTCACCCTCCCGCACACGCCGCCGCGGAAGATCGGCCGCGATGTGACGGTGGGCCAGATCCTCGGTCTCGACGCCCTCGCCCTGCTCCGCAAGCCGCGGTTCGCCGTCTTCATCGGCTGCATGTTTCTGATCTGCATCCCCCTGTACGCCTACTTTGTGAACATGTCGGTCTATCTCCCCGAACTGGAGTGGGAGAACACCACCGCGAAGATGTCGCTCGCCCAAGTGTCGGATGTGGCATTCCTGATCCTGCTCCCGCTCATGCTCCACAGATTCGGGTACAAGTGGACCATCGCCGTCGGCATCGCCGCGTGGTCGATCCGCTACTTCCTGCTGGCCGGCAGCGCCTCGTCCGGATCGGGCGGGCAGGCCGCGCTGATCTTCGCGGCGATCCTGCTGCACGGCGTCTGCTACGACTTCCTCTTCATCGCCGGACAGCTCTACGTGGACGAGGAAGCCGACGAGCGGATGCGCGGCGCCGCCCAGGGCTTCATCGCGTTCATTCTCTGGGGCGTCGGCGCCTTCGTCGGCACACTGCTCGCGGGCCGGATCATGGCGTCGCACAAGCTGGCCGAACCGGCGGGGAAGATCGAACACGACTGGAGCGGCATCTGGCTCATCCCCGCCATCGGTGCGGCGGTCGTGCTCGTCGTGTTCCTGATCTTCTTCCGGGAGCCGAGGGGGAAGCCGCACGCGGAAGGTGCGATTGAGCCTCCCGGCGCAGGCGTGCCCTAGCAATTGCTTTTTCATCGTAGCGGAAGTCACCAGACTTCCGACTTCGCAAAAGACGGAAGTCTGGCGACTTCCGCTACGAAGAATTGCGGAACCGGAATCACAATTCCCCATCCGATTTCGGCGGGATCGCCGCTTCCGACGTTACGCTTCAGATGAGTCCGCCACTCGGCAGACTCGAATGGGAGGAATATGTCATGGTCAAGTCTCTCGGGTGGTTGGCCGTCGCGGTCGCGATGGCCTCCGGCAGCTCTGTTTTCGCACAGGGTCGCTGCAGCGGCGGGCGACCGCAGCAGTCGCAGGGCACTTCCCTGCAATCGTCGCCGGCGCGGACCTATCAGCAGATGGCGCAGGTGCAAGCGTACCAACAGCAGCAGTACCAAGCCCGGATGCTCCAGGCCACGCAGCAGCTCCAAGCTCAAGAGATGCAGGCCCAGGCGCAGTGGCTGCAGCTCACCCCCGCCCAGCGCCAGAACGCCGCCCGCTTGCAGGTGCTCCAGGCGAATCGACTGCTGCTGCTCGGCGGGCAGTGACGCGAAATGAAGGAGGTAGTGGATAAGCGACTTGCGAGACTCGAACTCGCGACCTACCGCACTTACGCATGCGTCCCGAGTCGGAATGCACTCGGGGTTCGGGGCAGGGCCGAGAGAAGCATCGGCTTCGCGATACGATCATCGGGAACTGGCAGGATGTGTTCAAGACCCTAGAATTTTCCTTCCCAGAGACCTGCTTCAACGAGATCGTCGAGGATTGCTCCGCAGAGACCAGAGACAATCGGCGATGAGAAAACCCTGCGCATGCCTATCCCCGCCGGCGCGAGCTGTGCCTGCATCGCCGCCGCTCTTTTCGGCGCCAGTACTCCGCTTCGAAACTGCTGCTCGGAGAGTTTCCGCCCGTTGCCTTGGCGGGCCTCCTGTACCTCGGATCGGGCCTCGGCCTTTCGGCGTGGTTGCTCTTCTCGCGTTCGATTAACCGGACGGCCGAAGCGGGCCTGAAACGATCCGACCTCCCGTGGTTGGTGGTTGGCGGGCGCCGTGCTCGCGGGCGGCGTCGTCGGTCCCGCTCTCCTCAGGCTTGGCCTCACATCCACGCCCGCGTCTTCCTCTTCGCTTCTGCTGAACCTATAAGGCGTGTTGACGGCGGTGCTCGCCTGGACGCTGTTCCGAGAGAACTTCGACAGTCGGATCGCGTTTGGGATGCTAGCCATCGTCGCGGACGGGGCCGTGCTATCGTGGGCCGGGACGCCGGAAATGGGGGTGCCGTGGGGGCCGCTAGCTATCGCCGGAGCGTGCTTCGCGTGGGCGATCGACAACAACCTCACCCGCAAGGTCTCCGCGAGCGACCCGGTCGAAGTCGATGCGATCAAAGATGTCGTAGCGGGTACGGTCAATCTCGCCCTCGGCTTCGCTCTGGGCTTCCAGGTTCCCGCTGCATCCGGAATTCTCGCCGCCGCAGCTGTCGGGTTCCTCGGTTACGGGGTGAGCCTCGTCTGCTTCGTGCTCGCCCTCCGACACCTTGGCACCGCTCGGACCGGAGCCTATTTCTCACTCGCACCCTTCGTAGGTGCAGTCCTGTCGCTCGTACTTCTGGATGAATCCGTCACCATCTACTTGTCGATTGCCGCGGCATTGATGGGCATCGGCATTTGGTTGCACCTCACGGAGCGGCATCGGCACGAACACGTCCACGAGCCGCTCGAACACGACCACCTGCACATCCACGATGATCATCACTTGCATGTGCACACTCTGGACGACCCGCCTGGCGAACCGCACAGCCATCTGCATCGGCGCGAACCTCTGCGGCACACCCAAGCCCACTTTCCGGACATCCACCATCGGCACGGGCACTGAAATCGCACGCTGCAAATTCGGCCGATGTGCGAGTGCATTGCGACCGCCGTGCCGATTGAGGAACCGAGGTCCTTTCACAAAGTGCGCGACGAGCTATCCTCGGAAGATGCAGAACGAGATCACCAAAACACTCGTCGGTGACCCGCGCGTCCTATTTGCCGCCGAGCGCACGCTGCTCGCGTGGATTCGGACCGGCATCGCGATGATAAGTTTCGGGTTCGTCGTCGCGCGCTTCGGGTGGTTCCTCCGCGAGCTCGCCGCCCGCTCGGCCGAGCAGGCGGGTCCGAGCGGGCGGTCGCTGAGCATCGGCGTCGGTCTGATCTCGCTCGGTGTTGCCGTCAACTTGTTGTCGGGCATCGAGCATGCCCGATTTCTCCGACGTTTCGATCGCGGTGAAGAGTATCGCACGCCGGGGTGGTAGCTGGGCGTCGCGGTGGCCGCCGTTCTCGCCATTGCGCACGCCCGCTGCCCTGCCCGGAGAGGCGGACGGCGAGCGGATCATCGGGAATAGCCACGCCATTCAGACGATGTGCAAGGCGATCGGCCGCTTCGCTGCGCAGGATGTGAACGTGCTGATCGTCGGCGAGAGCGGCACCGGGAAAGAACTGGTCGCGCGGGCGATCTACCAGCACAGCCGCCGATCCGGAAAGCCGTTCCTCGCAATCAACTGCGCCGCGATGCCCGAGAGCTTGGTGGAAGCGAACTCTTCGGCCACGAGCCCGGCGCATTCACGGGCGCCCACAAGCAGCGCATCGGCAAGTTCGAATAGTGCGACAGCGGCACGATCCTGCTCGACGAGATCGGAGACATGCCGCTGCCCGTGCAGGCGAGGGTTGGCTCTACCTCGCGGTCGTCGAAGACCTGGACTCGCGGCGCGTCGTCGGCTGGTCGATGGGGGCGACGATGGAGAGCCGCCTCGTGGTCGATGCCTTGGAGATGGCGGTGAAGCAGCGCTTCCCGGACGCGGGCCTGGTGGCGCACTCGGATCGGGGGAGCCAGTACGCCGGCGAACACTACCGGCTGGCCTTGGCCGAGCGAGGCATCGAGTGCAGCATGAGCCGCAAGGGAAACTGCAACGACAACGCGCCGATGGAGTCGTTCTTCGCGACCTTGAAGAAGGAACTCGTCCACCACGAGGACTACGCGACGATCGAAGCGGCGAAGGCGAGCGTGTTCGAGTACCTCGGAGTGTTCTACAACCGAATCCGACGACACTCAGCGTTGATGTACGTCGCCCCCGCGGAGTTCGAATGTTCCGAAAACGGGTCTGATCCCACTGGTGCGCCCTTTTCCCTTCGCTAATTCCTTTTCCGATCTCGAGCTTCGTAGGAGTGGTCTATAACACGCGGCGTCCGA
>JAYVTJ010000104.1:0-8052 GCA_043774415.1 Fimbriiglobus sp.
CATCGCCGATCCGAAGCGGCTCCGCAAAGTTGCGGGGATCTGCGAGGACTTCGGCTATCGCAAGCAGAAGTCGGTCTTTCTCGTTCGCTTGGGGGCGACCGATGCGGTACGCTTGCGAACCCGACTGTACGAAGCGATCAACCTGACGGCCGATCAAGTGTTGTTCGTGCCGGTCTGCCAAGCCTGCCTGACGAAGATCGAAGCCCTGGGTCAACCGACCGACCCGCCCGCCGCAACCGACATCGTAATGGTGGTGTGATCGGGTACGATCTCCCCAACTGAACTCCAACCTCTGAGAAAACTCTCCATGGCCGCACCGACTCTCTCGTTCGATGTCCTAAAGCAAGCCGTGGCCGGGAGCGCCGCGGCGTTCCGGTTGACACTCCGCTTGGAGGCGGTCAGCCCGAAGGTCTTCCCCCCGACTTACGAGGGAGGCAAGTACGCCACGGAAGAGCGAATCATCGGCGGGGTGAAACTGCCCTGCGTGCTGCTCGACAGTGTGCCGAGCCAAGCCAACCGCATGGAACTGGCCCTGCAGGAAGCGGTGGACTACGAGGGACTTGAGTTTCCACTCGTCGTCACGGACTTCTCAACGTCGAAGGAAGTCAAAGACGATCACAGGCTTCGGAAGTTCAAGATTTCATCTCTTCAAGCTCCGCTCCGCATCGCATCGCAGATGCCATCCTGCGTGACGCGAGTCTCGTCACTGACGGGAAGCAGGCGGTGAAGTTCAAAGACACCGAGATCGGTAAAGCACTCGACGACGAAGTCGATTTCGGCAACGCAACTGCACTACTCAAGTTCGCCCCGCACTGCCTCGTCTTCGGTCTCTGGCACAGCACCGGCGAAAAGCGACGCGCGATGGGAGTGAAGTTCGCACGAGCCATCATCAGCGAAATAGTCGGGGTCAACGCCGTTCCCGGTGTCACATCTGCAAGTCGCTTGGATCCCCTCGGCATTCAAAGACTCGTAGACAAGGAGGACGAACTCGGAGTCAAGATCTACAAGGCCAAGGGCGGCGGCTGGACGCTCAAAAAAGAGGAAGCTGAACAGAAAGATGGGAAGCCTCTGCAGTACGGCAAAAAGGGCAAGCCATCCGAGATCAATCACGGAAACGTGACGCCAGACATCGTCTATCGCCGAGACAAGCAAGGCAACCTGATTCTGGGAGATAGCGAGCGCCCCATCATGCTCGTTATCCTTGAGAACGAGACGGAAAAGGGACAGAAGTACGCAATTCGAGACGAGCGGAGGCCTATTGCAAAGGGGGGATTCACTGTCGCATACGCGGAGCAAACGACAGTGCTTTCGCTTCCTGCTCTCCGGCGCCTTCGATTTCCGCTGAAAGTGGGAGAACCTGCTACTGACGAAACTAACAAGGCAGCGAGGACTTACCTCGCCGCACTCGGATTGCTGAGCGCGACGCTGGCAGCCAACAACGGCTACGATTTGCGCAGCCGGTGTGTCCTCCACGCGAGCTCCACGCCCGAGTGGGAGCTTCTCGGCAAGCCGGGTGAACCTGAAAAATACTCGCTCGGTAAACAGGATGCGGTGGATCTCTACAAGGCTGCACTTGCAGCTGCTCAGGCTGCCAAGCTGCCGATCAACGTCGAAAAGATCGTCCTCACTCCTTCCGATGATCTGGTGATGCTCGTGAAAAAGAGCATGGAAATAGGAGCCGGTGAGGTCGGTGCGGAGGGATCCGATGCTTAGTCTCGGCATCGAACTGCTCATGGGTAGAGCAATCATCACGCGCTGGGACAACCGCGAAGTGCCAGAGTGGCCGCCCCATCCGGATCGGTTGTTCATGACCCTTGTCGCCGCCTGGGGATCCGGTGGTGAAGATGCGAATCAACTCCAAGCATTGAAATGGCTTGAGGCTCTGCCTCCACCGGAGTTGTCTCTGCCTAAAGACGTCTCGGTCAGAAGCGAGATGAAGTGCTACGTTCCCGTGAATGACACAGCGGAACCAATCACATGGGACGCGACTAAGAAAAAATACAAAGTCCACTCCATCATGGGGGCATATCCTCTCGGGAGGAATCGCCAAGAGCGATTCTTTCCCGCTGTAGTGCCATCCGATCCCCAGTTTTTCCTGAGCTGGCACACTGATATTCCAAGCGAGGTTCGGCCAGCACTTGAAGAACTCTGCAAACTCGTTACCTACCTCGGCCACTCGGCAACACCGGTGCTAGTTTGGATTGCCACAACTACACCCAAGTCAACCTTGACGCCAGTTCTTTCACCAACGGATCTGCGAAGATCGACTCATCAACTCCGAGTCTTTTCGGAAGGACGCAGCTCCTACTTAATCTCACGATTCAATCGCGAGGTACGATTTGCACATGATGTCGCTGAACGACAACTCGAACAGCTTTTAGAGCAGAAAATGCTTGCGACTGGGAAAACTAAAAAGGAACTCACTGCGAAAGTGAAAGCCACCAATCACGAATACGACTCAAAGTATCCTAGTGGGCCTCCTCAAGCCATTCGCCCGCAACCCGCCCGTTGGCAGGGCTACGCCGCGCCGATGGAGCTCCCCGACATCCCCGATTTCCGCGGCCCGTTCGACCCGGGGATGCTCATCTTTCGCCAAGTCGGCGGGCGGCGGTTCGGCTTTGAATCGTGCGGCTTGATCGCCGATGCCCTCCGCAAAGTGCTGATGATCCGCTTCGGGGAAAACGCCCCCGAGTGGATCAGCGGCCACGCGGCCGATAGATCGGTTAGCAAACTGCCACGGCCCGCGTATCTGCCGCTCGGGTTCTTGGGCCATCCGCACGCCGATGGGCACTTGCTCGGGATCGCAGTCGCGGTGCCGACCGATTTCGAACAAACCGAGAAACTCGTCGAATTGCTGCTCGATCCGAAGCACGGCGAACGGGATGGTGTCCCGTTCCTAAAGGTTGATGTCTTCAATCCGCATTTCGGAGAACGTCCCATCGGCAACCTCGAACTCGAACTCGACGAACGGCCCGAGCGCAGCCGGCAGCAGACGCTGCAGAGCCGAATCTGGATTGGTCCGGGGCACGCTTGGGCCACGGTCACGCCGATCATGTTGCCGCAGTTCCCGCGACGCGGGTTGAGCGTCGAAGAGGTCGTGGCCACGGCGTGCCTGCAATCGGGACTCCCGGAGCCGGCGACCATCCGCGCGGGGCTGGCCCCGTTCCTCGCCGGGGTGCCGCACGCCCGGAGCTTCCATGTGAAGCCGCGCGCGGGCCGACCGCCGCGACCGCTGTTCCACGCCGAGATGACGTTCCCCGTGCCCGTACTCGGCCCAGTGCTCATTGGCGCCGGCCGCTACGCCGGCTACGGCGTCTGCCGCCCGCTGAAGGAGACTCCGGAATGAACCCGCTCACCGCCGACCGATTCGATGAGGTTTACCGGGCAGCGTCACTGGCCATCGCCGAGATGGAACTGGCCGCGCGACTGAAAAAGGAACCGGACCACATCCCCGAGAAGCCGCCGGCCGGCAAAGACCCCTTCCCCTGGCAATCGCGGCTGGCGAAGCAAGTCTGCGCCGGCAATTGGCCGGAGGCGATCGCCCTGCCGACGGCGGCGGGGAAGACCGTATGCATCGACATCGCCGTCTTCGCGCTGGCCTGCGGAGCGCCCGAAGCGCCGCGGCGCATCTTCTTCGTGGTCGACCGTCGCATCGTCGTCGATCAGGCCTACCTGCATGCGGACGCACTCGCGAAGGTGCTGGATCGAGCCCCCGACGGTGTCTTACTCGAAGCCGCCGATCGTCTTCGCGACCGAGCCGAGCCGGGTTGGCTGGATCTTGCAACTGTGGATCGCATGCGCATTCTGCAAAAGCGTTGGGAAATCTTGGATGAAGTCGATGCGAAAAAACGGCAGAAGTTGATCGACAAGTTGTCCGATCTCGAAAGGCGGTGGTACGAGATCCGCCCACTCGATGTCTACGCTTTGCGCGGCGGCATGTACCGCGAGACGGCGTGGACGCGCTCGCCGCTGCAGCCGACCGTCATCGCCAGCACGGTCGATCAGGTCGGTTCGCGGCTGCTCTTCCGCGGCTACGGCGTCTCCGATTCGATGAAGCCCGTCCACGCCGGGCTGGTCGGCAACGACGCGATCATTCTCCTCGACGAGGCCCACTGCGCGAAGCCCTTCCAGCAGACGGCCGACGCCGTCGCCCACTACCGGGGATGGAACGAGACCAAAGTGCCGTTCAAGTTCGTGACGATCACGGCGACGCCGACCACCGATGAAGATGTGATGCGTGCCGACGCCGACGACTTGGCCCATCCGGTTCTCGGGGCGCGCATCCGGGCGAGCAAGCCGGCGAAGCTCGTCGTCGCGGATAAGGCCAAGGGGAAAAAAGGCGGTGACGAGCTGGTGACGGAACTCGCGAAGCAGGCGAAGGCGCTCGCCTCCGACTGCGTCGGAATCATCGTGAATCGGGTCAAGACGGCGCGCGATTTGAAGAAGCTACTCGGTGAGGATGCCGTGCTTCTCACGGGCCGCATGCGTCCCCTCGACCGCGACAAACTCTTCGATGCGAAACTGAAACCGCTGCTCTCGAACGCCGACGGGACCCCGCCGAAGTTCGTCATCGGCACGCAGTGTTTGGAGGTCGGTGCCGACTTCGACTTCCATGCCCTCGTGTCCGAATGCGCGAGCCTGGATGCCCTGCGCCAGCGATTCGGCCGGTTGAACCGCGTGGCTAGGCGCAAGTCGGCCGAGGCCGTCATCGTCATCCGCGGTAACGAGGCCGACGACACGAGTGAAGATCCTATTTACGGAGCTAGCCTCGCCGAAACGTGGAAATGGCTGAAGGCGAATGCGACCGACGACACGTTCGATTTCGGTGTGTCGTCGATGGAAGCCGCCGTCAAAGGTGTCGATCTCGCACGGCTCAACGCCCCCTCCGCCGATGCCCCCGTGCTCTTCCCCGCGCACCTCGACTGCTGGGTTCAGACCCATCCGATTCCGACACCCGACCCCGAGCCGGCGCTCTTCCTCCACGGTCCGCAGAAGCCGGGCCAGCCCGATGTGCAGGTCGTTTTCCGGGACGACTTGGGAGGCGACACCGCGAAGTGGGCCGAGATCGTCGGCCTCTGTCCGCCGTCGTCGTCGGAAGCGGTGGCGGTGCCGATCGGGCTGTTCAAGAAATGGCTGGCCGGGGAGAAACTGGACGACAACACCGCCGACATCGAAGGTGGGGTGATCGAGGAAGAAGACAACGACCTCGAACCTGAAGCCCGCTTCGCGCTCTGCTGGAAGGGCCCCGGATCCGATGACACCGGAATTGTCGGTGATCCTCGGAAGGTGAGGCCGAACCGCACGTATGTTCTGCCCTGCGCGGCGGCGGACACCGGGAAGCTCGGCGACTTCGGTACCGATCCACCGGCCGATTACGCCGAGGAAGCCTTCCAGCGCTCGCGGGACAAGGCCTTCCTGCGGCTCACGGATTTCTCCGTCGACGCCGACGACGAAGACTACGAATCGGAGTTGGACGACGCCATCTCCGCCCGAGCGAAGCCCGAGTCTCCCGACTGGGAAAAACGCGCGGCGGGTCATTTGGCCGCTCGAAAAAACCGCATCGCCGATCGGCACCCCGCCGGCGGAGTGGTCGTCACCGGCCGGCGGCGCCTGAAGCAGTTCGACCCCGAATTCCTCGACGACGATGCATCGTCGTATTCACCCGGCACTCATAAGGTCACCCTCGAAGCCCACTCGCGCGGCGTCGCCGAATACGCCGCGCGATTCGCCAAAGCCTGCGGACTTCCGGAAGAACTATTCCGCACAGCCGGACTGCTCCACGACCTCGGCAAGCTCGACCCGCGCTTCCAGCGGATGCTCAACGGCCACGCCGGGGGCGGCACACCGCTGGCGAAATCGGCGAAGGGACCGCGGAACAAAGAGGAGCGCGACGCGGCCCGGACCGTGCACCGCTATCCGAAGGGCGGCCGCCACGAACTCCTCTCCGCCGCAATCGCCGCGGAGCATTCGGACGACGACGACCTCCTCCACCTCATCGCGACGCACCACGGCTCGGCCCGCCCCTTCGCGAGTGCGGTCGAAGAGAACTACGCCGTCCAGCCGTTCGATGTCGATCTCTTCGGCGTGAAGTCGCCTGGCTTCTCCTGCGCGCAGGAGATCGCTCGGTGGAACGCGGAACTGCCGGAGCGCTTCTGGCGCACGGTCCGCAAGCACGGCTGGTGGGGATCGGCGTACCGCGAAGCGATCTTCCGGTTGGCCGACCACGCCCGCAGCCGCGCCGAACAAGACGGGGACGCTGTCGAGTTCACGGGCGATGTGACAGCGGTCGCGGGATTGTCGAAGGGGCCAAGGGCCGAGAGCTTCGCACTGCCGCTTCCGGGGTTGGACGGGTCGAACCCGCTGGGCTTCCTAGCTGCCTTGGGGACGCTCGTCGTCTGCGAGCAACTCGCCAAGTGTGCCAATGCACCGGAATGGCTGAAGGGTGAAGTGCGGCTCTCGTGGGGGCACGGTTCCTCGTTGCAGATGCCCGTGCTCCATCTGCCTGGCCCATCACCAAACCCGGAAGAGTTCTCAACATCGCTCGCGGCAAGTCTGGCGAAGTCCATTGAACTCCATTCCGCCGCGATGGTGGTTTCGATGCTGGAGAACGGGTTCCGGAAGGACTCGGCTAGGGATTTCGCTCCCCTGGGACGGTTCGCCCGAACAGCGACGGCCGATGTCCGAGCGAAGCTCGATTGGATCAATGCGCTCTCATGCGAATCGTTGATCGACGAGGACAGTCCTCTGCAAACGGTGCGGTGCGACTACTTGCCACGCAACATCCGATCAGTTCTGGCAAAGGTCACTCCGAATCATCTTCTGCGCGCTCTGTTTCAAACTTGGGACTATGGCGACCCCCTCGAGATGCAATCACTCCGCTGGGAACCCGCCGAAGACCGGCGGCATGCATACCAGTGGCACATGCCGAACGGCGATCCGACCAAAAAGAAGCGGGGCGGCATGCTCGGCGCCAACCGGCTCGCTTTCGAAGCGTGGCCGCTCTTCCCCTGCTTCCCGAAGGGAGACAGAGTCGCCACGCGGGGCTTCACGGGCTCCGGCATGTTCGACACCTTTTGGACGTGGCCGCTCTGGAGTTCTCCGTGGACATCCGATACCATCGCAGGTCTGCTCGCCCTTCCGGAACTGCAATCGGCGCCGGTGAAAGTCGATGAGCTCCGCGGCCGGGGGATCGCTGCGGCGTTCCGATCGCAGAGGATCCTCGTCGGGAAAACTCCGAATCTCACGCAGGCCACGCTCGTCGGATAAGATTGCGCACGGTGGATAAAGTCCCGCGAGTGCGGACGTGCTGAAAGCGCCAGGTGGACACGATTCCGCCGCAACTCTTTGACAACTCATCGGATTGGACGGCTTTCGGGCCCGCATACCGCTCGCGTACTCGAAAGCCTGTAATCACCCGCAGTTGTGCATGAGCGATGTCCGCTGTGGGGTGAAAATTGGAGTGCACATGCCAACCGCTCGCAAGAGCCGCAGTAATTGTTGGCAATCACTGAGTTTACTGGTCGCCGGGGTTCTCCACGACCTCAGCGTCGTGGCCGAATTGAAGCGGCGATATGCGGCTCCTCGGCACTCCACTCTTCGAAGTTCTCCACGACCTCAGCGTCGTGGCCGAATTGAAGCTCTGCACCGGTGTAGATCGCAAGAAGATTCCCGACTGCCGTTCTCCACGACCTCAGCGTCGTGGCCGAATTGAAGCAATCGGCAGACCCTTGGGCCCGCAGACGCTGCTCGTGGGCGACCGCGGTCTTGGCGAATTCTGACAAGGCCTTGCGGTCGGAGCGGCGAAGAGCGAGAGTGCCAGCCATGGCTCGATCGCGGAGGGGACGGTGTGATAACCCCTCTCTTGATCCAAGCCATCCTTTTTCGCCAGCCCAGCTCCACTGTCGCTAAGATGGGGAGCTATTTAGACGGATGCAGCATTAACTAAATCCAAGTCCCAAACGTGTCATACAACATGGTGGGATGAACCTCCCCACGTTTGGCGGACACTGAGTTAAGGGTGTAAACTCCGATCGAGGAGACCACCCGTGGCCA
>JAYVTJ010000105.1:0-2260 GCA_043774415.1 Fimbriiglobus sp.
AGGGCGCGGGGATCGGCACCCGAGCCGTTGAAGTTATAGGATCGGCATTCGATGCAACCGGCTTTGACGAACTGCTCGACGATCCAGCGCACGACCCGCACGCCCCCATGGCAGTGGATTTCGAATTCGTCCGCGGCTTTCACGGCGAGCATCACTTCGTCGCCGATGCCGTCGCCCGAGTTGCCGAACCAGACGCGGCGGACTTCCGGCGCTTCGGGGAGCGACCCCTGCACAGGGCGGAAATGCTGCTTCACGAGCGTCCACGCCGATGGCCCGCGCAGGGCGACTGTGGCGATGGCCCCCGAGCCCGACGCCGTGAGCACCGACACCCGCGTGTCAGCGGCCGTCACGGTGCGGCCCCCTCGGGCACCTCGCTGCGGACGGCTTTCTCGGTGGCGAACTCGACGCGCTTGACCTTCTTCGCGAGATCGGCCTTGCGCAGTTCCGCGATCAGCTTTGCCGCCTTGCCGACCACGGTCGAAAGACCTTCCCCGGTCACGGACGACATCAGGAACACCTCGCGGCAGAGGTCGCGTTCGAGCTGGTCTTTCACCTCGGCGGCGTCCGTCAACTCCGCCTTGCTGATGCAGATGATCTCGGACTTCTCCGCGAGTTCCTGGCTGTAGGTGCCGAGTTCCCGGCGGATCGTGTGGTAGTTCTCGATGGGACTGCTGCCGTCGAGCGGGAACGGTTCGATCAGGTGGATGAGCACCCGCGTCCGCTCGACGTGGCGCAGGAATTCGTGCCCCAGCCCGACACCCTGCGATGCGCCTTCGATCAATCCCGGCAGGTCCGCCAGGACGAAACTGGCGTCGCCGCCGAGTGATACGATGCCGAGATTCGGATGCTTCGTGGTGAACGGATAGTCGGCGATTTCGGGAGTCGCCCGGCTCAGCCGCGAGAGCATCGTCGATTTCCCGGCGTTGGGGAATCCGATCAGGCCGGCGTCGGCGATGACCTTCAGTTCCAGAATGATGTGCCGCTCTTCGCCCTCTTGGCCCGGCTCGAATTCGCGCGGCGTCCGGTTCGTCGACGTGGCGAAGTGCTTGTTCCCGCGTCCGCCGTGGCCCCCCTTGCCGACGACGACTTCGTCGCCGATTTCGACGAGGTCCTTGAGCAGGTTGCCGCGTTCCCGGTCGCGCACGATGGTGCCCGGCGGCACGGGGATGAGCAGATCTGCAGCGTGCGAGCCGGTGCACTGGTAGGTGCCGCCCGACTCCCCGGCCTTGGCGCGCCAGTGCTTCTTGTGCAGCAGCGGCGACAGGTTGTCGGCATTGGCGACGGCGCGGACGATCACGGAGCCGCCGCGACCGCCGTCGCCGCCATCGGGCCCGCCGCGCGGTACGTACTTCTCGCGCCGGAAAGAGCACATGCCCCGGCCGCCGTTCCCGCCCCGGACATAGATTTCGATGCGATCGACGAACATTTTTTAGGGTCTAGGGTTTGGGGTTTAGGTCTGGGAAAAGAGTAAAGGAATCTGGGTCTTGGATTTACTATACCCCAAACCCAGGCTACATCCGTTCCACGGTGTGGATGCCCAACAGATTCAACGCCTGATGGATTGTCCGGCCCGTCAGATCGACCAGCAGCAATCGGCTGGCTTTCAGTTCGGGTGTCGCAGCGGTCAGTACGGGACACGCTTCGTAGAAGGTGCTTAGCGCCTTGGCCAAGTCCCAGAGATAGCCCGCGATATAGTGCGGCAGGTACTCGGACGCGGTCGCCTCCAATGTCTCTTCGAATTTCAGCAGTTGGAGGGCGAGGTTGCGCTCGGCCGGTTCGAGCAGCATCACCGCCGGCGGATTCCTGCGATACACCCACGCATCGACATCCCCCTTGCGGAAGATCGCTCGGCAGCGGGCGTAGGCATACTGCATGTACGTCGCGGTATTCCCCTCGGTCGCCAGCATCTTATCGTAGTCGAAGATGTAATCGGTGGTTCGGTGGTTGCTCAGGTCGGCGTACTTCACGGCGCCGATGCCGATGATGGCCGTGAGACCCGCCAGCTCCGAATCGTTCAGCGTGGGAACGTCCTGGCCGCGTTCGCGGCGTTCGGCGCTGCTGACCTCATATTTCTGTTTGGCCCGGAGCATCGCTTCGTCGAGCAGCGAATCGAGTTCGATGGTTCCCCCGTCGCGCGTCTTCAGGGGTCGCTTGTCCTTGCCGAGGATCGACCCGAACTGCACATGCTCGAACTCGACGCCCTCGTACCCCCAGCGCTTCGCATTGGCGAACAGTGTCTTGAAGTGCAGCGCTTGCCGGG
>JAYVTJ010000106.1:0-1699 GCA_043774415.1 Fimbriiglobus sp.
CGCTGCTCGTCGATTTCGATCTGCGCGAACCCTCACTGCACGACTATGCCGGTGTCGCCAACTCGCTCGGCGTCTGCGAACTGCTGCGGGGCGAAGCCGATTTCCGCAAGACGATCCAGACGCTGCCGAACGGGCTGCACTTCCTGAGTGCGGGCAAGTGGTCCGACGAAGCCCGCCAAGCCGCCGTCGGCGGCCGGCTCGATGCCCTGCTGCTCCGGTTGAAGGAGCCGTTCGACTGCATCGTCCTCCACGGGCACGCCCTGCTCACGGCAGCGGAGTCGGTGGAAGTGGCGCGGCGTGCCGAAGTCGTGCTGCTTTGCGCCCAGTATCGCGAATCCCGGGTACCGCTTCTGAAACGGGCCGCCGAGCGCATCGCCGCGATGGAAATCCCCTACTCGGGCATCGTCTACGTCGGCGCATCGCCCCACGAGGCACTGTGCTGAGTCGAAGGCTCTGTCGGAAAAATCGGCACTCTCGCGAGTTTCATCACCACCGTCGCAGTTTTAGCACCATGAAGCGAACGCCCATTCTCATAATGACCCTGCTCCTCGTGGGCGCCGGCGCATTCGTCCACGGGGCGACGACGCGCCGCTGGTCGGTGCTTGCGCCCCCGGCGAGCCGGGCCGAGGCGATCCACGCGGGCGTGCTGACGCTCGGGGAAGCGAGTCAGGAAGATGTCCCGAGTGAACTCCCCGTGAAGGAGCGGAGCCGCGTGACTTGTCGGCGCTACAACTTCACCGGCGATCCCGGCACCGTCGTCGTGTCCATCACGTCCGGCCCGTCGGGTGCGGTCTCGACCCACACGCCGGATGTCTGCTATCCGAGCAGCGGCTACAAGACGGTGCAATCGCCCAAGAAAGAGACCGTCGAATTGCCCGGCGGTGCGACGGCCAACTATATGGTCGCCGTGTACGAGAAGAAGACCGCGACCTCCGTCGATCGCCAGCGCATCCGCTGGACGTGGTCCACCGCGGGGGAGTGGGATGTGCCCTCGTATCCGCGCTTGCATTACCTCCGCGCCGGCGAACTCTACAAGCTCTACATCGTCACGCCCGATTCCCCCCGCGAGGACAACCGCTCCGAAGGCGACACCCCGGCGGTCCGCGCCGCCGTCGCCGCCGTCCTGCTCCAGTATGCAGGGATGCTCCGAACCCAGTGATTGCACGGAATGCCAAGCCTGCGCCCGGATGCGCCGGCTCCGAATCTGCGAGGATACGACCACCGATGAACACCGCGACCAAGACCGCATCGCCGCACCCCCGGAGCACTGCGAGAACCGCTTTGCACCAGCGCCTCACCAACCCCGGCCTCCGCCGATTGCCCCACCGCCCGGCCGCGATCCCGGTCCGGCCGGAATACTTGGCCAAGGTCGCCCTCGATTACGCCCTGAGCACAGTGCTGCTCGTCTTCGCGATCCCCGTGATCCTGGGGGCCTTGCTCCTCGTGAAGTCCACCTCGCACGGCCCGGCCCTGTACAGTCAGACGCGCGTGGGCCGGGCGGGGCGGAATTTCCGGATCTACAAGATCCGCACGATGATCTACGACTGCGAAAAGTTCACCGGCCCGCAGTGGAGTGTGAAGGGCGACCCGCGCATCACCCCCCTCGGCCACGTTCTGCGGGTGCTGCACATCGACGAACTCCCGCAACTCTGGAACGTGCTGCGCGGCGAAATGAGCCTCATCGGACCGCGGCCCGAGC
>JAYVTJ010000107.1:0-3534 GCA_043774415.1 Fimbriiglobus sp.
GACGACCATCACGCAACTGCAAGGGCTGCGGGCCGCCCGCAACGCGGGGATCGTGGTTCCGAAGTCGATCATCGACAATTCGACCGAGTACCTGCGGAAATGTACGACGCCGCGCGGCGGGGTGATCTACAACCTCGGGCCGGGGCAAGTCGCCCAAGCGGGCGGCGAGTGCCAAGCGATCACCGCAGCCGCCGTGGCCTGCGCGTTCAGCTCGGGGCAGTACGACGACAAGTACGCCAAGATGTGGCTGAAGTACTGCAAGCAGGCCATCTACGGCACCGGCGGTCTCGGCGGCGGTCACGACGACTACCAGAGCTACTACTTCTCGCAGGCGGTCTACGTCCTCGGCGACGACCGCTATGGCAAGCTATTCCCGGACGAAAAGAAGGAGAACTGGATGACCTGGAGCCAGTACCGCGAGGTGATCTACGGACATTACAAACGGACGCAGACGACGGACGGAAGCTGGCCCGGCAACTACGCTGGCCCGATGCTCGGGACGACGATGGCCCTGACGATTCTTCAACTGGAAAAGAGCACCCTGCCGATCTATCACCGCTGAGTCGAGTGCGGATTTCGGATTCGAAGAGTCGTTGTCGATCTCCGAATCCGAAATCCCGGAGGGTCGTCACTTCTTCGCTTCGACGATGTCTTTGCGGGTGCCGGCGACGATGCCGACGAGTTCGTCCATCTCGGCCTGCGGGGGGATTACGGTGCGCGGGCGGGAGCGGATGTTCCCGGCGGGGATAATTTTCCGGGCGGAGGTGGCGCCGGCTTGGGCTGTCCCAGCCGGATGCGTAAACTGTTTCGGAGATGCCCCCCGCGAGTCCGGCGATGTCCCAGACGGAATCCGATCTCCTCCGGCGGATCGCCACCGCCCGCGACCCCGCCGCCTTCGCGGCGTTCTACGATCGCTACGCGGCGCGGGTCTACGGATTATTGCTGAAGCTTTTGCGAAACCGGACGGACGCGGACGACGTACTCCAAGAGACTTTCTTCCAGGTCTGGAATCGGGCGGGCTGCTTCGATCCCGCAAGGTCGATTCCGGAAGGGTGGATCCTGATGCTGGCGCGCTCGCGGGCACTCGACCGCTTGCGGAAGCGCCCGACGACCTCGGTGGCGGCGATCCCGGAGACTTCCGTCGTCGCCGAACCGGGTTCGGATCTGCTCCGGGAAGAAGCGGCCACCGCACTGCGGCTCGCCCTCGCCGATCTGCCGCCGGAGCAGCGGGAGCCGATCCGGTTGGCGTTTCTGGACGGCCGCACGCACGAGCAGATCGCCCGGGCGCTGGAGCAGCCGCTGGGCACGGTGAAAACGAGAATCCGGCAGGGCATGCTGAAGCTGCGCGAGCGGCTGACCACACTGGGGAATCCATGAAGGTCGACGGAGTGGAATCGGGCAGTCTTCTCGAGCGCGCGGCCCTGTATGCCGCGGGATCGATGACCGCGCCCGAACTCGACGAGTGGGAATCGGCTCTGTCCGAACGGTCTTCGGGGGAAGCCGTCTGCACCTCGGAATTCGAAGCGTCTCTGCTGGCGCTGACGTCAGATTTCGAGTCGGTGATCCCGCCCCCGCACATCCGGGTCGCACTGCTCGAATCGATCGCCGCGCCGAAGGGGTTCGAATTCCGGTTCGCCGGAGACGACACCTTCGTTCCGACGCCGCTGCCGGGAATCGCCTTCCGCCTCCTGAGCCGGGACGTGGCGCAGAACCGCGTCACCTGCCTGCTGCGGCTGGCGCCGGGCGCGCGACTGCCGGAGCACACGCACTCCGGCGTCGAGGAGTGCCTGGTGCTGGAGGGGACGGTCTTCGTCGGTCGGACGCGGATGCGGGTCGGCGATTACCAGCGGGCCGATGCAGATAGCGAACACGCCGAGCAGTGGACCGACACCGGAGCGCTCCTCTACCTCTGCGCCCCCGGCGACCTGTTCCAGTAGACCGCGTTCAGCGGTCCCGATCAGAAGGGGCGGAGATCGGTGCGAGGATTTCCAGCACTTGGATCGCGGGACGTTCCCCCGTGAAGATGATCCCGAGTCGGCCGTAAGTAACCTCTGGCTCGGTCAGTCCGAACCAGGTGCAGAGCTTCGGACTCGGCATCACCCGGAAGAATGCGACCGGCCGGATCGACCGGAGCACGCTGTTACGGATCAGCACGCGGCCCAGCGGCGTTTGCCCCGCGACGATTTCCCGGTGGACACTGTCCGACAGCGCGTCCAGATCGACATCGATGACGCCGAACTGGACGACTTCTCCTGTCTCTTGCAGCGAGAGCAAAATCTTTCGCCCGTAGCTGTGCTCCCCCTGCACGCTCTCCAGCACCTTTACGTTCACCGCTTGGCCGTAATATTCCTCGACCGTCACCGTCATATGGTGTGTGTGCACGAGCAATTGCCGGTACGGCTCCGGCATCTCGGCCGGGGTCGCCGGAATCAGCTCGGGTCGGTCGTCGGCGGCTGGAAAGAGGGCATACAGGCCATCCGCAGTCGGGGTTGCGTTCAAAGCACCGGCCTCTCGAGAGTTTCATTTATCAAATCGGCAGTCGAACGCGGGAAATGCCGCAAGTCGTTGGCGGGCCTGGCACGTACCGAAAAATCGGGAATGATTCCGATCGGGGGTGGCACAGCGGCGTCGAAATCATTCCCGGCACATCTCGAGTCTGGTTAATCCGGTGCAACCGGTTTACAATTCTACATCCTCCCCCCGCCCACCTTACGCCGCAAAGCCCCACCGAGATTCGCGATGCCCTTTCGCTTCCGATTCGCCTGCGTCCTTCTGCTGGCATCCTCCCTCATCGCCCAAGGTGCCGATTGGCCCCAGTGGCGCGGGCCGAACCGCGATGGCCACTCCGCCGACAAGAACCTCCTCAAGGACTGGCCGAAGGAAGGCCCGAAACTCCTCTGGGCCATCGACGACGGCGGAGCCGACAGGATCGGCACCGGCTACGGTTCGCCCGCGATCGTCGGCGACAAGATCTTCCTCCTCGGCGGCACCACGGCCAAGCAGGAATCCAAAGACTTCGCCGTCTGCCTCGATTCGAAGGATGGCAAGCAGGTCTGGAAGTCGGACTTCGCGACGAGCAAAGGCAGCTACAGCGAAGGGTGGGGCGGCGGGCCGCGCTCGACGCCGACGGTCTCCGGCGATTTCGTCTACGTCCTCGGAGCCACCGGCGACCTCGTTTGCCTGTCGAAGGACAAGGGCGAAACGAAGTGGGCCAAGAACCTCGTGAAAGAGTTCGGCGGCAGCATCCCCGGCTGGGGCTACAGCGAATCGGTCCTCGTGGACGGAAGCAACGTCGTCTGCACGGCCGGCGGCAAAGCGGGGATGATCGCCCTCGACAAACTCACGGGCGAAAAGGTCTGGACGACTCCGGATCTGAAGGACGGCGCCGGCTACAGCTCCATCGTCATCGCCGAGATCGGCGGGGTGAAGCAGTACGTCCAGCAGACGGATCACAATGCCGTCGGCATCCGCGCGAAGGACGGCAAGCTCCTCTGGAAAGAAGGTACGATCAAACGCTCGACGGCCGTGATCCCC
>JAYVTJ010000108.1:0-2673 GCA_043774415.1 Fimbriiglobus sp.
GCCGTCACCGCCTCGCCGTCCAGCGGCTTCATCTCGGCCGTCTTGGTCGTCCGCTTGTTCGTCACCGGGCCGGTGGCCTTGTTGAAGATGGACACCTTCTGGTTCTGCTGGTTCTGCTGGCGGCCGGGCATGGCGATGTTCTTCTTGCCGACGCGGCCGAAGTACGCGGCGATGCCCCAGTAGTCGTCCTGGGTCCACTTTTCGTAGGGGTGGTGGTGGCACTGGGCGCAGGCGAGGCGCTGGCCGAGGAAGACCTGGCTGACGTCGTCTACGAACTGCTCGGGGGTCGTCACCTCCTTGTACCAGACGGTCGCGGGCGACTTCGTCTCGTCGCCGATGGCGCTGACGATGTCGCGGACGAACTCGCTGTAGGGCTTGTCGGTGGCGACCGAATCGCGGATCCAATCGTGAAACGAAAAGGTCCCCGAAGCGCGGTCGGCTTGACCGCGGCGCTTCACGCGGAGCACGTCGGCCCACTTGTTCGCGAAGTAGAAGCTGTACTCGGGGCTTTCGAGGAGACTATCGACGAGCGCGTCGCGCTTCGACTTGGAAGGGTCGGCGAGGAACTTGCCGACGACTTCGATGGTCGGCAGTGTGCCGGTGATGTCGAGGTAAACGCGGCGGAGGAACTGCTCGTCCGAGGCGAGTTCGCTCGGGGCGATCCCGAGTTCGCGCCACTTGGTCGCGGTGTGCTTGTCGACCACGGTCTGCACGGGGAAGTCGAACTTCGGGACTTCGCCGGGACGCGGCACGACGCTGCGGAATGTGGCGACGTTGCCGCTGAAGCGAACCATCACCGCGGCTTGACCGGTCATTGAGAGTGTCTGCACGAGGCCCGCTTCGTTCACGGTGGCGACTTCGGTTTCGTTGCTTTCGAACTGCGCCCGGCGACTGACGTCTTCGATGGTTCCATCGCTGTAGTGCGCCTGCACCACGAGCTGCTGGCGCGACTGGCGATCGACGACGCGCGACTCGGGGAACACCGTGACCTTCGTCACCTTCGGATCCTTCTCTTCCCCGTAGGGCATCCCGGCGGCGATCCAGCGGCGGAGCAGCTTGTACTCTTCGGACGCGACGTCCATCTTCTTGCCGCCGCCGTGGGGGACGACCCCGGCGCCCTTCAGCAGGAAAAGCGATTGATCGGGCGACGAGGGCATGAGCCGACGGCCGCGACTCTCCTTCATCAGCGTCATGTAATCGAGGTCGGGTTCGAAGCCGAGGAGCGACAAGCGGAACCCGTTCTGCCCGGAGATCTTCCCGTGGCAGCCGCCGCTGTTGCAGCCGAGCTTCGTGAGCACGGGCGAAATCTGGTTGGCGAAATTGATCGGCTGGGCCGCTTCGGTCCCCTTCACATCGACCGTCACCTTCGAGGATTGAGTTCCGTACGTCGCGGTGATCTCGGCGCCACCGTTGGCGATCGGGAAGACCCGGCCGTTGGCATCGACGCGGAGGATCTTGGGATCGCTGACGGTGTATTTGGCTTCGGCCGTGAGGTCGAGCGTTTTGCCGATGCCGTGCGTGCCGGTGATGGCGAGTTGCGGGGCATCGTCCGCACCGCGGATGGCGACCTTCGCGGGGAAGGCATCGAGCTTGGTGATGACCGGTTTCGGATCGGCCGCGAGAAGCGGCGACGCCAGAACCCCGGTCAGAATCAGAGTGCAAAGGGAACGCATGGGAGAAGCCCCAGGAGTAAGCGGTGGGAAGGATATTCTACGGACAGACGGGCCGAGCGCCCAATTGGACGCCCTGCCCGAAGGGGAGAGAGTGCTTCGCTTACAGGAGCTCTTTGACGACTTCGCGGTCGTCTTGGATGTACATCGGCCGGCCGCTGCCGTTGGGGAAGGTCTGCGAAGGATCGATGCCGATGGCACCGTACAGGGTGCTGAGGACTTGCGGGACGCTGTAGGCCCGATCCTTCGGCCGTTCGCCCTTCGCCGTGCTGGCTCCAATTGCTTGGCCCATCTTGAGGCCGCCCCCGGCGACCATGGCGCTCATCACCGGCGACCAGTGATCGCGGCCGGCGTTCATGTTGACCTTCGGCGTGCGGCCGAACTCGCCCCACATCACGGTGACCACGTCGTCTTGCAGGCCGCGGTCGTGGAGGTCGCCGATGAGGTTGGCGATGGCGCGGTCGAGCGTCGGCAGTTGCTTCTTGAGGCTCGCGAAGTTGCCGCTGTGGGTGTCCCACCCGCCGAAGCTGAGGGTGACGAAACCGACTCCGGCTTCGATGAGCCGCCGGGCCGTGAGGAATTGTTCGACCCCCTTGTAGCGCTCGAGGGTCTTGGCGTCTTCCTTCTTGATGTCGAGGGCCGTGCGGACGACGCCGGCGGTGACCATCTCGATGGCGCGCTCCGTGTAGCTGTCCATGCCGACCATCATGCCGGTGTTGTCGATGTCGCGGCGGATGTCGTCGAACGATCCGAGGAGTTGCTTGCGGTCGTCGAGCCGCTCGGCGGTCACGCCCTGGGCGAGTTTGAGGTTCGAGTTGCCGGGGCCGCTCGGGGTGAACGGGCGGTGCGAGACGCCGAGGAAGCCCGGCTCGGTGCCGCGGCTCATGCCCCGGAGCGAAACGAACGGGGGCACGGCCCCGGCGTCGGCGCCGCGGACTTTGGAGATGACCGAACCGAAGGAGGGGTGATCGGAGATCTTGTTGACGCGGTCCGGGTAGCCGGT
>JAYVTJ010000109.1:0-5207 GCA_043774415.1 Fimbriiglobus sp.
AACCAGACCGAGATCGCCCGGCTCGGGCACGTGACGCGGGCGCGGGTGAGCCAGATCCTGAACCTCTTGAACCTGGCCCCGGAGATTCAGGAGGAGCTGCTGTACCTGCCCCGGACATTGGCGGGGCGGGACGCGATCATCCTGCGGGATCTACTGCCGATCGCCTCGACCTTGCAGTGGGCGAAGCAGAGGACGATGTGGGACGCGATCCTCGCGGCGCTCTGAGGCGATCGCGGTCGTCGGATCGGAAGCCCGCGCTTCGGTGGAATCAGCGGCTGTCGCCGCTCCGACGCGGCGATGTGGAGAACGGCTGCTGGACCGCCCGCCCGCCGATTTTCAGGATCATCGCCGGGTCGACACTCGCACCGAGCTGCTGCTGGAAATTCGCCAAGTACGAACCGATGTCGAAAGTCGGCGGAGCCGCCGGGGTCGTTCCGACGAAGTCCGGGATGAGTCCGGAATAGCCTCCGAAAGCGCCGGCCGGCGAGTGGCCGTGGTGGCCGTGCCGGTTCGTCGTCCCTCGGTAGACGCCACCCCCGTACCCGAATCCCCCGCCGAACGCAGCGACGACCGACGGTCCGCCCGCATAGCCGGTCTGATAGACGCCGCCGGTAGACCCGTGGTTGAGGCCCGGGTGGTGGGTGCCCGGATGGCTGGGGCTCGGATGGTTGGTGCCGAGGTGGGCGAGACCCGGGTGATTCGCGCTCGGATGGTTCGTGCCGGGGTGATGGGCGCTCGGATGGTTGGTACCCGGATGATTCGGGCTCGGGTGGTGGGTCGCGGAGTGCCGTTGGGCCAGTGCGGGAGCCGCCGAAAGCAGGACGGCGACGCCGGCGAC
This sequence comes from Fimbriiglobus sp., assembly GCA_043774415.1. GTDB lineage: Bacteria > Planctomycetota > Planctomycetia > Gemmatales > Gemmataceae > JALHQU01. The sequence goes on from JAYVTJ010000109.1 coordinate 839, forward strand.
CAGCATGCGTGTGCGAGACATATCGGGATCCCGATTCGCGAGCGGTGTCGACTCACCTCCGATTGTGACCGCACAACCGCACCGCGTCCATTCCTTTCCTGCGGCGGATCGCACCGTCCCTCCTCGGTCGCACCGCGCCGGGATCCGGACGCGGCGGAGCGAGCCGCGGCGGCACCCCGAGTATCACCCGGCGCGTACGCCGGATCGGGCATCCGGTGCGCGGGTCGGCAGGTCCGCGGCGAAAAAGTGCACTTTTTTCCGCAAGTCGACCTGCGGACGGTTGACGCTTGCCGCATCTCCCGCCGACGGGGGGATAAGGGGTCGGAATTGTTCCGCATCCCGGGGCCGCGAAGGAGTCTGGACGGTCGGTCCGCCGATCGCCGATCCGCCTGTCGCGCTGTTCTCCACCACCATCTCGGAGGCCACACCAATGCCGATCGGCACATCCATCCCGCACTTCCGGGATCTCTCCCCCGCCCGCCGGCGACTCGTCGCCCTCATGCAGGACCTGCACTTCGGCCGCATCGAGCGGCTCGAAATCCGCGCCGGCGAGCCGGTCTTCGATCCGGCCCCGTCCGCGATCCGCGAGATCAAACTCGGCAATGCGGAGCCCGCGCCTCCCCGTCCGAACGGCGACTTCCAGCTCAAGGGTCAGGTGATCGACCTGATCCGCGAACTCGACGCCCTGGGCGACGGGGTCGTCGAGGCCATCGAAGTCCGGCACGGCCTGCCGTTCCGCGTGCTCGTGAACGAAGTCCTCGGCTGAGCCGGCGAACCCGGCCATTCCGATTTCCACCCCCCGACACTCGACCGACCGCTCCGCGGAGGCGACTGTGGGCGACGCCGATCCGGCGTACCCGCACCGCGTCCCGGATCGGCGTCCCCGCACCCGCCTCCCCCGGCGCCGGAGGAGTTTTCCATGATTCCGAATCGCACGATCACCGGCCGAGTCCGGAGGCTCTCCTGGCGACTGGCTCCGACGGGCCCGACGCGCCGCCAGCAGCAGCCCGACTTCGAACAGGACCTGTGGGTGTACCTGATCGCGGCGTGGCCGCAGTTCGACCGCGCCCGCGGGACCGAGGACGCCTTCGTCCACGCGGTCCTAATCCGAGCCGCCCGGATGATCGCCCGAACGCGGCGCGCCCGGAAGCGATGTTCCGTCGGACCGACGGAACACGAGGACGCCGTGGTGATTGGCGATGCCGAGCCGCTCGATCGCTCATGCGACGCCGATCGCATCCGAACCGAGAATCGCCTCGAACTCGAACCCGCAATCGCGCGTCTCCCCGCCGACTTGCGGGCCCTGGCCGACCTGCTGGAGACGCACTCCCTCTCGGAAGCCGCCCGCGCGCTCGGCGTGCCGCGGTCCTCCCTGCAGCGCACCCTCGCGCGGCTCCGCCGCCACTGCGATGCCGCGGGGGTGACCCCGTGAACGCCTCCCCCGAAGCGAACGACACCCCGCTCGCAGCCGCGCTGCGGTACGCCGAGCTCGGCTACCCGGTTTTCCCGGTGTGGCCCGGCCGCAAGAACCCCATGACCTCGCACGGCTGCAACGACGCCACCGCCGACCCCGACCGGATCCGCGCGTGGTGGGGGCGGTGGCCGGACGCCAACGTGGGCGTCTCCGCGGCCGGCGTCGTCGTCGTCGACCTCGACGCGGCCGATCACCCGTGGCTGCTCGAACCGGGCTGGTGGCCCGATTCCGCTCCCGTGTCCAGGACCCCACGCGGCGGCTGGCACATCTATCTGGCCCGCCCGGCGGACAAGCCGTGGGCCTGCAGCGAAGGCGCGCTCGCCGGGGCGGTCGACATCCGCACGGACGGCGGCTACGCCGTCGAATCCCCCTCCGCCACGGATCAAGGCCGCTACGAGTGGGTGAAGCCCCTGCGGCGCCCGGAGGAGTTGCCCGCGGCGCCCGAGTGGCTCGCCGCCGTCCTCGACAGCTACCACACCCCCGAGGAGGTTGGGCCCGCGGCCTCGGCGCACGCCGGAGCGGGAGGCGGCCGGCCCGGCGACGATTTCAACTGCAGGGGCTCGTGGGCCGAGACCGGGATCTTCACATCCGGCTGGACCTGGCAGCGGCGGACCGGCGACGACGAGGGGCACCTGACGCGGCCCGGGAAGTCCGGCGGCACTTCGGCCACGGTCGGGCTCTGCAAATCGCGGCGGAACGGCTGGCCCCTGCTGTACTGCTTCTCGGGCAACGGACCTCCGATCCCCGCCCGCGAACCCCTCTCGCGCTTCGCCGTTTTCGCCCTCCTCCAGCACGCCGGAGATTACGCCGCGGCCGCACGGGATCTCCGCGACCGCGGATACGGGGAGGCCCGCCCGGGCCCCGGCGGGGGTCCGGAACCGGCGCCCGCGCCGATCCACGCGCCCCTTTCGGCCCGCGAACTCATCGTCGCGCACCCCCGCCTCCGGCCGCCGGTCGTCCACGGCCTCCTCCGCGCGGGGGAGACGATGAACGTGATCGCGGCGCCCAAGACGGGCAAGAGCTGGCTCACGATCGACCTCGCCCTCTGCGTCGCCGCGGGGGTGCCCTGGCTGGGCCACGGCGTGGAAGCGGGGCGGGTGCTGATCCTCGACAACGAACTGCACGGGGAGACCTCGGCCGACCGGCTCCCCAAAGTCGCCGGGGCCCGCGGGATCCCGCTCGCGGACTACGCCGACGGAGTCTTCGTCGAGAACCTCCGCGGCCGCCTGCGCGACCTGCCCTCGATGACCGATTACTTCGCGGCCATCCCGGCCGGCCGGTACCGCATCATCGTCCTCGACGCCTGGTACCGCTTCCTGCCGGCCGGGGTCGACGAGAACGACAACGGGGCCATGGCGGGTTTGTACAACCTGCTCGACTGGCACGCGGCCCGGCTCGGCTGCGCCTTCGTCCCGATCCACCACAGTTCGAAGGGCAGCCAGTCGGGCAAGTCGGTGACCGACATCGGAGCCGGGGCCGGGTCCCAGAGCCGCGCCGCGGACTGCCACCTCGTGCTGCGCCCGCACGCCGAGCCCGGCGTCGTGGTCCTCGAAGCCGCGGCCCGCTCGTGGCCGCCGCCGACGCCCGCCTGCCTCCGCTTCGAATTTCCCGTCTGGACGCCGGTGCCCGACCTCGACCCGCGCCACCTCCACGGGACGAAACCGGCCGGCGACGCCGGAGAGGAGGGGCCCGCCTGGTGCGATGAGTCGGTCGCGGATCTCGTCCGGGAGGGGCCGCTCGGCATCGAGACGCTGGTCGCGCGCATCGCTCGGGCGTCGGGGCTGAGCGCGACGAAGGCCCGGCAGAGCTTCAAGCGGGCCGCCGAATCGGGCGTGGTCGTCAAGCTGCAGAAGGGGCGCAACGAGGCCGCGCGGTACTGCCACCCAGACTCCGACGAGGCCCGGGCCGGAAATGTCCCCGGTCCCGAGGCGGGCGCGGGCCCCGCCGACCCGGCCGAACCCGCGCCCGAACGCCGACCCGACTCTCTTTGATCGCGGGTCGGCGCGCACGTTCCGGGGAAGAGCTCGCGTGTGTGTGTGTCTGCGCCGGGCCCCCCGCACACGCAGAGGTGGCGGTGGGGGCGCTATTCTGTGTGCGCGCTGGGGCCCCGCACACACAGCGGTCGGAGGCGGGGAACTGTTCTGTGTGTGTGCGCTTTCCCCCCACACCCCCCGAGAGGTGAATACACAGATTCACCTCTCGGCTGTGTGTGAACTGATGAGCGCACACACAGAACCGGCCGAGGCGGCTCCGAGCGGACAATTCTCAACCTTTTTTGGGAGCCGTGCGTCATTCCGAACTCGGACGGCAAATCTTACTAATAGGGGCCTCTCCGAAGCGCGAGTCGGTCGGGCGGACCCGAGGCACATCGACTCCATCGGTGCCCGCGGGGCTCGCAGCCATCTCGGCGCACTCGAGCAGGTATTCGAGTTCGTCGTACCGGTCGCAGGTGGGGCCGTACCGCATGTACTCGGCGAGGATCGCATCGTGCCCGGCGTCTTCGAGTTCGCGTTCGGAGATCATGGCCATCGACCAGTGCTACGGCGCCGAATCGATCCGAGTGCCTCTCACCCGGATTCGATTCCGCGTCCATCGCCCGATCATGAGGGTTACGGGGGAACCTGCTGCATCGCTTCGATCGCGAGGTCAGTGCGAGCGGCTTCTCAGGGGTTCAGATCGTCGCTTCGGCGGAGAAAACAGCGTCCGATGAGCCTGCCCGGTTGACGGAGCGGCCCCCGGGTGCAGATAGGACTTCGAGGAGCATCACGAAGCGCAAAGGAGTGGACAAACCCTGCGATCCGCAACGATGCCACCGATTCGATTTAAACGCGATTTGCGGCGAGATGTCGAAATGAGTCGAAAACGGGTCGGCGAAGTGAGATGTGCAAACCTTGG
>JAYVTJ010000110.1:0-4147 GCA_043774415.1 Fimbriiglobus sp.
CTTTGCGTCATCCGCCAACCTCTCGGCACCGGGCAGCACTGACAACCCGATGACATCGGCGCCAACTTCCCCGGCGAAGGCCATCTCTGCGAGCGCCACGGCCAAGCCCCCCTCGCTGCAATCGTGGCACGCCCGGATCAGCCCCGCGCGGATCGCCACGTGCAGCGCCGCGAAGATTTTCGGGGCGAGCGCCAGATCGACCGCGGGGGGCACTCCCGCCTTCAAACATAGCACCTCGTGCAGGTGCGAGCCGCCGAGTTCCTCGCGCGTGTTCCCGAGCATGTACACGTCGTTCCCCGGCGCTTTGAAGTCCATCGTGACGCACTGCCGCACATCGGGCACGATGGCCAGGCTCGACACGAGGAGCGTGTGCGGGATCGAAATCTTCGTGCCGTCCTTCGCGACGAAGCTGTTATTGAGACTGTCCTTCCCCGAGATAAATGGCGTGCCGAAGGCGAGCGCGACATCCCGGCACGCTTCGGCCGTGCGCACGAGCGCCCCGAGCATTTCGGGTTCGGTGACGTTCCCCCAGCAGAAGTTGTCGAGGATGGCCGTGCGGCTCGGATCGCCGCCAAGGGCGACGACGTTCCGCAGCGCTTCGTCGATGGCCGCGGCCGCCCCCGCGTACGGGTCGAGATCGGCATAGCGCGGATTGATCCCGTTGCCCACGGCGAAACCGAGCCACGAACCGAGCACCGGCATGACCACGGCCGCATCGCTCGGGCCGTCGTTGGCGGCGCCTGTCAGCGGTTTAACGACGCTCCCACCCTGGACTTCGTGATCGTACTGGCGGATCACCGATTCCTTCGACGCCACCGAGGGCATCGCCAGAATCTTCAGCAGCATCTCCTGCGGGCTGAAGCTCGGCCGGGCCACCGGCTCGGTGACAATGGCTTGCCACTCGGCCCGCAGCGCGATGTCCGGCCGGCCGTCGTGGAGGAACTCCATGCCGACGTTGCCGACGGTTTGCCCGTTGAATTTGAGGATCAGTTGGCCGCTCGCTTCGAACGTCCCCAGGCAAGTCGCTTCGACATCTTCGACGGCGCAGAGCGCTTTCAATTCGAGCCACTTCTCGGGGCGCACGGAGAGCACCATGCGCTCCTGCGATTCGGAAATCCAGATCTCGTCGTAACTGAGGCCGTCGTACTTCAGCGGCGCCGCATCGAGGTGCACCGTCGCGCCGAGTTCGGCTCCCATCTCGCCGACGGCGCTGCTGAACCCGCCCGCACCGCAATCGGTGATCGACGTGTAGAGCCCGAGGTCGCGTGCTTTCAGGATCACGTCGAGCACTTTCTTCTCGGTGATGGCGTTGCCGATCTGCACGGCCCCGCCGCTGACCTTCTCCGATTCGTCGTGCAATCCTTCCGAGGAGAAGGTCGCCCCGTGGATGCCGTCGCGCCCCGTGCGGCCGCCGACCGCGATGATGAGGTCGCCGTCGAGCACGCGCTTGAACTCCATCCCGGCGGGGACGAGGCCGACGGTCCCACAGAAAACGAGGGGGTTTGCGAGGTAGCGATCCTCGAAGACGATGGCCCCGTTGACGGTGGGGATGCCCATGCGGTTGCCGTAATCGCGCACCCCGGCGACGACGCCGGTCATCGCGCGGCGCGGGTGAATGACTCCGGCCGGAAGCTGTTCAATCGGGTAATCGGGTCGGGCAAAGCAAAAAACGTCGGTGTTGCAGACGGGTTTGCCGCCGAGGCCGGTGCCGAGGACATCGCGGATGACGCCGCCGAGGCCGGTGTTGGCCCCGCCGTAGGGTTCGATGGCGCTCGGGCGGTTGTGCGTTTCGACCTTGAAGCAGAGGTGGTACTCGGGGTGAAACTTCACGATTCCGGCGTTGTCCGAGAAGACGCTGACGCACCAGTCGTCGGCACCGAGGCGGGCGCGGATCGTCTGGGTCGCCCCGAAGATCGTCTCCTTCAGGAGGTTCTTGTAGTGACGGTGGGTTGTCACTCCCGCGATCGTCTCGGAGTATTGCACCTCCCCTTTGAGCGTCTTGTGCGAGCAGTGCTCGCTCCAGGTCTGGGCGATGCTCTCGAGTTCGATGTCGGTCGGCGCGCGGCCGAGGCCGCGGAAGTGCTCGCGGATCGTCCGCATTTCGGCGAGCGTGAGCGCGAGCGTGCCCGCCTTACTGACGTGCAGCAGCCCGGCATCGTCGAGGTCATCCAGCGGCACGGTCGTCAGGTGGAAATCGCGCGCCTTGCCGAGGGCGAGGTGCGCCGCGTCGAGCGGCCCAATCACGACGCGCTCGATGGCGTCGTTGGCGAGCACCCGGCGGAAGAGCGTATCGCGATCGAGGGAGGAAATCCCCTCCGGGCCGTAGTAGCGCCGGAAGGTGCGCACCGCCGCGAGGGGGATGAGCAGATCGGCCGCGGCGATCAGCACGCTCTCGACCGTCGGGTCCATCACCCCCGGTTTGAGCAGCACCGTGTAAACGGGCGACTCGCTTCCGTGGCCGAGTTCGCGCACCGCGGCCGTTTCGACGAGGGCATCGGCGAGCAGCCCTGCGGTCAGTCTCTTCGCGTCGGCTTCGGTGAGGGTCGCACCATCGAGGAGGAACCCGCGCGCGGAGCGCGTCACCCAGTCGCCGCCGCGGGTCGAATGGGTGATGAGGTCGAACTCGTCGCAGACGCGCTCGCGTTCCGAATCGAGCCCGAGCGGAACAAGTTCAACTTCCCAGAGCATCGCGCACCCTCTTCCCTTCGGCCAGCCAGCGGATAAGTGCGGCTCGGTCGCCGCGCCCGAGAATCGTTTGGAAATCCTGCAATCGCAGCAGATACTGATCGAGTGCCCCGAGCACGGCCGGGGCGTTCGCCTCGAAGATCGCAGCCCACAATTCGGGGTCGCCCGCGGCGATCCGCGTGCTGTCGCGGAACCCCCCGGCCGTGAGGTTGAGCAACCCGATGTCTGTCACTCCGGCGAGTGCGCTGGCGACGGCGTGCGGCAAATGGCTCGTGGACGCGAGGGCCGAGTCGTGCTCTTCGGGCATCATCCGGAGGACGCGGGCGCCCAAGGAACGCCAGAAGCACTCCACGGCCGCCGTCGCTTCGCCGTCCGTTTCGGCCGTCGGCGTCGTGATGACGAGTCGATCGACGAACAGATCGGCGCTCGCGGTGGCGCTACCGCGCTTCTCCGAACCGGCGAGCGGATGCGCGGCGATGAACGTCGGCCCATTCGGCGAGAGCTTCCCCGCGAGTTCGCGCAGGATGTTGCCTTTCGTGCTGCCGACATCGGTGATGAGGCACTGCGGCGGCGCGGCTTTCGCCACCGCGAGCACATCGGCGGCGATGCGATCTACGGGCGTGCAGACGACGACGATGTCCGCATCCGCCACCGCTTCGGACAAATCGACAGTGAAGGTGTCGATGGCTCCGGCCGCGCGGGCGCGTTCCAAATTCCGCTCGTCGCGGCCGACCCCGTACACACTCCGCGCGACGCCGCGCGTTTTGGCCGCGAGGCCGACGGACCCGCCGAGGAGACCGACGCCGAGGATGGTGAGTTTCGCGACCTGCATCGGGGATTTATAAGGATTGGCGCCGGAGCGGGTATCATTCCAAGTGATGCCCCCGCCCCGAGGATGCCGCCGATGAAGTTTCGACTCATGCTCCTGCTCGCCGCCTTGCTCCCCGCTCCCGCGCTCGCCGACGATTGGCACCAGTTCCTCGGCCCGAAGCGCGATGGCATCTGGCGCGAAGAGGGTATCCTGGAAAAGTTTCCCGAAGGTGGACCCAAGAAGTTGTGGAGCGCGAAGCTCGGCGGCGGCTACGGCGGCCCGTCCGTCGCGGGGGGCAAAGTCTTTGTCGCCGATTACACGAAGGGCGAGGTCGGCGGCACCGAACGCGTCGTCTGCTTCGACGCGGTCAAGGGCACCGAACTCTGGGCCACCGCATACCCTGTAACCTACAAGATCCCCGGCGGCTACAGCAGTGGCCCGCGCTGCACGCCCCATGTCGACGGAGAATTCGTCTACACCGTCGGCGCGATGGGCGAACTCACCTGCTTGGTGGTCGCCGACGGCAAAAAGGTCTGGAGCAAGAACTTCGTCGCCGACTACAACGCCCGCGTCCCGATCTGGGGCTTCGCTTCCCATCCCATCATCGATGGCGACAAGCTCATCTGCGTCACCGGCGGCGGAGGCGAAAAC
>JAYVTJ010000111.1:0-15803 GCA_043774415.1 Fimbriiglobus sp.
GGGGCGCGGCGGGTCTCGCGGACTCGACCACGCCCTACGGTTTTCCCCCTCCCCAGTCCCGGTTGACCTTTACCCGCGGCATGCCTATTGTCCGCGCCCGCCGGGCCGGCGCCGATTGCGCCGGCCGCGCACGATGGCCCGCGAGGCGACACGGATGTCGCGGTTCAGGCCTTGGATCATACGCGCCGGGATTCTCGCGGCCCTCGCCGCGCTGACCACCGCCGGCTTCTGGGCCTACAACTGGGTCAGTCCGGAGAAGGTGCGCGCCGCCGTCATCGAAAATCTGCGAGAGCAGCTCGACGACTCCGTCGAAATCGAGGTCGATTCGGCCCAAATCCGGCTCTTCGGCGGCGTCTCGGTCGAAGGGTTGAGATTGACCCGCAAAGGCGACAGCGCCCCCTTCCTCGATGTCCCCTCCACCGTCATCACGCACGACAAAGAGCGGCTGAACCGCGGCGAACTCGTCGTCCGCAGCATCGAGTTCGATTCGCCGACGGTGCGGCTCATCCGCGATGCCGACGGCAAGTGGAACGTGATGGGCCTCGCGAAGCCGGGGCGCGGCGACAAGCCGATCCCGGCCATCGCGGTGAAGAACGGCACGGTGCTCATCGAGGATCGCAGCCCGGCCGCGCTGCCGGCGACGGCGATCCGGAACATCAAGCTCAACGTCCTCGGCGACACTCTCCCTTGGGTGAAGTTCGACGGCTCGGCCCGCGTCGGCTTGGGCATCGACCCGGAGCCCGATCCGACGGCTGTGACCATTCCGGTGACCGCCTCGGTGAAGTGGAATCGGGACACCGACCAGGCGCAGGGCCGCATCGACATCAGCGACCTCGACATCGGCCCGGACTTCGCCGCCGTCGCCGCGCGACTGCATCCGTCCGCGGCCGCGTACGCCCAGCACATCCGGGCGAAGACGTCGATCCGCGCCGACTTCACGCTGCCCGGTTCGACCGGGGCCGCGCCGACCTACGACGTGAAATTGGACGTGCGCGAGGGGCATTTCGACCACGAGAGTCTGCCGTGGCCCATCGAGCAGTTCGCCGGGGCGATCCGCCTGCGCGACGGTCGTCTGACCGTGGACAAAGCGACGGCCCGCCTCGGCAAAGCGGCCATCGACGTGAGTTTGGAAACCCGCCCCGAGTGCCTCGCGGGAAGTGGCCCGGCGCCGCGCTTCGGCCCGCGCGTCCGGCCGCCGGTGCTCTCGCTGATGCTCAACCCCGATACGCCCGCCGTGCCGCCGATCGCGACGGACGGCGATCCGCTGCAGGGCCTCGAAGAAAAGCTCGAGCGCCTCGACCTCACGGTGCATGCGCTGAAGCTCGACGACGACCTCTTCCAGCGCCTCACGCCGAAGGCGGCGGTGATCCAGCGGATGTTCAAGCCGGACGGCGGCGTCGATATCGCCGTGCGCTTCAGCCGGCCCGACGGGGGGTGGAAGCGCGAGATCGAAATCCATCCGAACCGGCTCGGCATCGAGTACGAGAAGTTCCGCTACCCGATCTCCGATCTCGCGGGCACCGTGAAGAAAGTCGTGGCCAGCGACGGCACCGACGAGTTCCGCCTCGACCTCACCGGCACGGCCGGGGGGCGGCGCGTGAGCCTCACGGGGAAGGTCGCCGGGGAAGGGCCCGATCCGTTCATCGCCCTGCGGATCGCGGGGAACGACATCCCCATCGACGGCAAACTCTTCGCGGCGCTGCCGGGCAAGTACCCCGTCACGCTCGGCAAGCTCCGGGGGAGCGGCCGGGGCGACTTCCTCATCGACATCCGCCAGCCGCACGGCGTCAACCGCTGCGAGAACACCTTCCGCGTCAAGGTCTTCGACGGCACCGTGAACTACACGCACTTCCCCTACCCGGTCAAGCAGGTGCGCGGCAACGTGCTCGTGCGCGTCACGGCGAGCGATCCGAAGCGACCGCTGCGACCGGGGCAGGAGATCGCGAGCGAGGACGACACCGACCGCGTGGAACTGCGGAACTTCGAGGCGGTTCACGACGGCGGGCGCTTCTGGATTTCGGGCGAGAACGAAGTGGTGCCGGGGACGACCGACCGCAAGCTGACGCTCCGCGTGCAGGGGGAGAACTGCCCCATCGACGCCGAGTTCAAATCGGCCCTGCGCGAGATGAAGCTCGATGCGGTGATCCGCACCTTCCGCCCGCGCGGGGAACTCACCTTCGGCGCCGACGTGGAAATCTGGGACCGCAGCGGCCGGACGGCGCCCGCCGAGCGCCTGCCCGAGCCCGCCGTCACCGCCGCGACGGCCACAACCGCGGCGCTGGCGCCGGCCGAGCCGCCGTTCAACCACACGACCGACATGCGGCTGTCACTCCACTTCAAGGGGCCGAGCGTCACGCCGGCGTTCTTCCCGTACGACCTGCACCAGCTCGCGGGGCTGCTGCGCTATCACGGCGGCCGCGTCGACCTCGTGAAGTTCAGCGCGAAGCACGGCGCGTCGGAACTCAAACTCGATGCCGGAGAAATCCGCTTCGCCGAGACGGGGGAAGTCTGGGCCAACCTCGGCGGCCTCGGATTGCAGCCGTTCATCGCCGACGACGCCCTGCTGAAAGCGATGCCCGAGAAGATGCGGCGCGCCTTCCAGGAAACGAAGTTCCGCGGGCCCGCCGAGCTGTTCGTCAAGCACCTCGTCGTGTCGCTGCCGGCGGACGAGAAGGAGAAGCCGACGCTGGCGCGCGGGCAAGAACCCGAAGTCGAGGAGAAGCCGAAGGCGCCGCGCGAATGGACGCCGCGCGATGCGAGCCGGCCCTTCGCGCCGCTCACGGTCGCCGAACCGGCGGCGATGGTCGTCCCCGTGCGTCCGCCGGCCCCCGTCACAACCACGGGAGGTATTCTGCCCTTCACGCTGCCCTGGCAGAAGACGCCGGCGCCCGTCGCTCCGAAGGTCGTGCCCGCGCCGATCGTCGATGACAAACCGGGCCCGGTCGTCTACTGGAACGCGAGCCTGAAGCTCAACGGCAGCAGCCTCGAAGCGGGCCTCCCCTTCGACGAACTCTTCGGCACCATCGCGTCCGAGGGGCGCTACGACGGCACGCACATGGGCGCCGTCCTCGGCAACATCTGGCTCGACAAAGCGACCGTCGGCAAGCAGCCGCTCTCGGCGGTGAAATTGAGCTACCGCGTCCGCCCGCAGACGGCCGATGCGACCGCGGCGGGCGGGTACAGCGCGCCGATCCTCGAGTTCCCGGACATCGCCGGCACGCTGTTCCAAGGGGCGCTCGGCGGCCAGGCCCGCGTCGTCTTCGACGACACGGTGAAATACCGCGTCTGGCTCACGGCCACCGGCGTGCGCCTCGACGAACTCGCCCGGCATACGAAGCTCGGCAGCGACTCCGAACTCCGCGGCCTCGCGCAGGGGAGCATCCTCGTCGAGAACGTCGCCGACCCCAAGACCGGCAAGTGGGTCACCTCGGGATCGGGGCAGATCGACGTGCCGCAGGGGCGGATGTACAAGATCCCGGTGCTGCTCGACCTCGTGAAGGTGCTGAAAGGGCAGACGCCCGACCGCAACGCCTTCGAGGAGGCCCACGCTACTTACGAATTGAAAGGCGACCTCATCAAGGTGACGCAGCTCGACCTGCTCGGCTCCGCGATCAGCCTGGGCGGCTCCGGGGAAATGGACACCGACGGGCAGTACGTGAAGTTCGAGTTCTACACGATCTGGTCGCAGACGCTGAAGCGCTGGCTGACGACGCCGCTCGGGGATGTGACGGGCCTGCTCAGCGGCGGGCTGTTCAAGATCGAGCTGACCCGCGAGCACGGCAAGCTGACACCGAAGGCCGTGATGCTCCCGGCCGTCACCGACCCGGTTCGCGCGTTTGCGGAGCGGCTGCGCAGCCGCGTGCAGAAGCCGGGCGAAGCTCCGAATGCGGCGCGGGCCACAATCGAGCGGTAGAATAAGTTCGGATTGCCCTCGGCTCACAATGCGCGGCTGGAACAATGAAAATTTTCCGAGCCGCAGGCGGGAGCACCGTTTGGAAACCGGATTTGGGCGAGCCGACTGCGTGAGCGGTCGGAGGGTTACTTCCGGTCATCGCTTCGAAGCGGGCATGGCCGGAACCGTGAAAATCTCGGTTGATCGAATGAGGTAGGTACAGCACCGACCGCTCACGCAGTCGGCTCGCCAGGACGATGAATTTGCGATGACGTGCGTCTTAGGAGCACCGGCCGCTCACGCTCGCGGCTCTGAAAGAACACCGACCGCCCCCGCCCCAGGACGACGCCTCCCATGCTGTTCGGCATTCTGAATCGGATGATCTTCTGGGAACTCGTGCGGGTCTTCCTGCTCGCGCTCGCCGCGCTCACCGCACTCTTCCTCATCGGCGGCATCATCCAGCAAGCGACCCAGTTCGGCATCTCCGCGCCGCGGCTCCTCCGCATCCTGCCGCTGCTCATCCCGAGCAGCCTCCCGTACACCATTCCCGCGACCGTGCTCTTCGCCACCTGCGTCGTCTACGGCCGGCTCTCCCACGACAACGAAGCGGTCGCGCTCAAAGCGGCGGGAGTCGATCTGCTCACGATGCTGCGGCCCGCGTTCCTCCTCGGCGTCCTCGCGGCCTGCGGCACCGCCGCGCTCGAGTACGCCGTCATCCCGCAGACCCAGGTGATGCTGCAGAAGGAGGCCACCCGCGACCCCGAGGAAACGCTGTACAACCTGCTCAAGCGCGAGCGCTCCTTCCGCGTCGCGAACAAGAATCCGAGCGCGACCACGCAGTACGTCCTCTACGTCCGCGATGTGCAGGATCGGCGCCTGATCGATGTGGTCGTCAAGCGCAAGACGACCGTCGAAGGGGATGCGGCGGCCGAAGTCGCCTTCGACTACGTGGCCCGGACGCGCGAGGCGAAGCTGGTGATCAATGCGGACGCGAACACGCTCTCGGTCGATTCGAACGAGTGGGTCATCACCGGCCCGAAGGCGGACATCGTCTCCCAGGACAACAAGCCCTTCGAGATCGCCCTGCCGTACGACCTCAGCCCCAACAGCATCACCGAGCGTCTGAAAGACCGTTCGCAGACCATCGACTGGGACGATCTCCCCGAGCGCATCGCGTACTTCGGGGGCGAATCGGACAAGGCCCTGCGCACCCGGCAGGTGATGCTCGAATCGAAGCCGGGGCAGCGGCTGACGCCCGACGAGCGCGAGCGGATCGCAACGGAGAACGGGATGCTCGCGGCGCAGCTCCCCGTCGATCCGGAGGAGCGCGCCCGGCAGGTCGGGCACTACGGCGACGTGTCGAAGTTCTTCCAGCGCACGAGTCGCACGATGGAATGGGAGTACCACTCGCGCCCCGCGTTCGCGGTCGGCTGCCTCTTCTTCGCGCTCATCGGCTGCCCCATCGGCATCTGGGCGAACCGGGCCGACTACCTCAGCATGTTCGTCATCGGCTTCCTCCCGGCGATCTTCGTCTACTACCCCCTCGTGATGGCCGGGGGCGGCTTGGCGCGCGACGGCAAGCTGCCCATGGCGATCGGAGTCTGGGCGGCCGATCTGGTGGCGGCCGTCGCGGGGGTCGTGCTGATGTGGCGACTCATCCGGCGGTGAGGCTGAGCTCTTTCCGGTTCCTCCGCTTCGGAGAGGGGGTTAGGGGGTTAGGTCTGACCTGAGAATTTGAGCGGCACTCATCACCGCGCCCGGAGACCTCACCCCCTAACCCCCTCTCCGAAGCGGAGAGGGGGAACCGGAAAGAACGTTTGTCTCACTTTCCCTTCCCCGGCACCCTCGTGGGGCCGGAGCGCTTCAGCCGGCGGGCGTAGCGGGCCTTCATCGTCTGGTCGTCGTGCTCATCCTCGATGTCGCCGACGATCTCTTCGAGCACATCTTCGAGCGTCAGGATGCCGAGGAACGCCCCCGTTTCGTCGCGGACGATCGCCATCGGCCGGTGGCTCTTGCGGAAGAGCCGCAGCGCCGCCGAGACCGGATCGCCGGGGTCGAGGAACTGCGCGGGGTAGAGCGCGTCCTGCAAAATCACCACGTTCTGCAGGCTGAAGAGGTAGAAGAGGTCCTTCGTGTTCACGATGCCGACGATGCGGTTGATGTCCTGCGTATACACGGGCATCCGCGTGTGGGCACCTTCGCGCACCGCTTCGAGCACTTTGTCCGACGGGGAGCCGAGTTCCAAGCAGGCGACCTTCTCGCGCGGCACCATGATGTCGCGGACCTTCTTGTTCGACAGCGCGAACACGTTCCGCAGATACCCGGCCGCTTCGGGTTCGATCAGCCCCGCTTCCTCGGTGTCTTCGATCAGCAGTCGCAGCTCGTTGACGGAGTAGACCTCGCCTTCGTCGCCGGTGTTGCGGAAGCCGAAGGCGCGGAGGAAGAGCGTGCTCGACCCGTTCATCAGCCGGATGAGCGGCATCGTCACCCGGGCGAAACCGTTGATGGGGGCGGCGATCCAGAGGCCGATGCTTTCGGGCGCCTGCAGCGCGGCGATCTTCGGCATCTGCTCGCCGAAGACGACGTGCAGGTAGGTGATGAGCGAGAGCGTCAGCCCGACGGAGAGCAGATGCACGAACGGCCCCTGCCACGCTGCCGGGGCTTCGTCGAAGAGCGGTTCGAGGATGCGGGCGATGGCCGGCTCGCTGACGAAGCCGAGCGCCAGACTCGCGAGGGTGATGCCGAGCTGCGACGCGGCGACGCTGCGGTCCATGCTGTCGATCGATGCGAGCAGAGCCGCGGCCCGCGCCCGGCCCTCTTTGACCAGTTCTTCGACCCGCGTCCGGCGCAGGGAAACGATGGCGAACTCGGCCGCGACGAAGTAGCCGTTGATGCAGATGAGCAGCGGGATGAGGGCCAACCCCAGCCAGAGCGGCAGCGCGACCGTGGGTTCCGAGGCCCAGAGCGAGACGGCGAACGGCGGCGTGACCATAGTTCCTTTGCACGGCGGGATGCGACGGGTCAATTGTAGGAGCGGGCACATCCCGTGCCGTCACCAGTGGGCATTCGGGCCGACGGGCACCGCGATCTCGGCGCTCGTCGCGTCCCATTCGGTCCAGCCCGCCGGCGGGCCTTCCTCGCGGAAGGGTTCGAGGAGTTCGTCGAACTCGGCCAGATTCTTCAGCAGGTTGAAGCGGTGCTGGACGCTCTTCGGCAGGCGCAGGGCCTTCGTGTACCAGGAGGCGACCTTACGGAACATGGCGCAGCCGAGGCCTTCGCCGCGCCACTCGCAGAGGCGCACGAGGTGGAGGCGCATGAACGCCAAGCGATCGGTATAACCCGCTCGCTCGCCGGGATCGCCGGTGCGGATCCACGTCTCGAGCTGGCGGAAGAACCACGGGTTCGACAGTGCCCCCCGGCCGATGGCGATCCCTTGGCACCCCGTTTCGTCGATGATCTCGGCGGCGTCCTTCAGGCTGCGCACGTCGCCGTTGCCGAAGACGGGGATGCGCTCCACGGCTTCGACGACGGCGCGGATGCCGGCGCGGTTGACGCTGCCGCCGAAGCCCTGTTCGCGCGTCCGTCCGTGGATGGTCACGGCTGCGACGCCGATCTGCTCGAACTCCCGGGCGAAGAATGGAGCCGTGAGGTTGGCGTCGTCCCAGCCGAGGCGCATCTTCACCGTCACGGGGATCTGCACGGCTTCGACGACCTGCTGCACGAGCTTCACGGTGGCGCCGGTGGTGTCGCACATCATGGCCGAGCCACCGCCGACGCGGACGACCTTCCGCACCGGGCAGCCCATGTTGATGTCGATCATCGTGGCGCCGTAGCCCTGGAGCCACTTCGCGGCGGCGGCCATCTCCTCGGCGTTGCCGCCGAAGATCTGCACGCTCAGGGGTCGGTCGTCCGGCCCGGTGACGAGCAGATCGAGCGTCTTCTTCGACTGTTCGAGGATGGCGCGGGCGTTGACGAGGTCGGTGGTGCAGAGTCCGACGCCGGGGATTTCGCGGATCGACCGGCGGAAGGGGTAGTTCGTGTAGCCGGCGAGCGGAGCCATGACGAACCGCGACGCGAGCGCCACCCCGCCGATGCGGAGCGGCACGCGGTAGAACTGCGGCGGCGGAGGGACAGTTGGGGCGAGCAGCATGGACATGAGACAATTGTAGAAGCGCGCGGGTTCGGCTGGCGATCCGATGCTATTCCTTCGGCCGCGGATATTGGAACTCCTTCTCGAAGTCCTTCACGGTGTTCGGCGTCTCTTCCGGCGGTGCCTCGAACGGGAGGGCCTTAAGGAACGCCACGAGATCGTCGAGTTCCCCTTTCTTCAAGTGACTCGTCTTGCCATGCTTGTCCCCGGCATTCGCGGTCGTGAGCACATCCATCAGCGTGGCCGCACGGCCGTCGTGGAGATAGTTCGAGAGCCGGTAGACGCCGAGCAGCGTCGGCGTGTCGTACTTCGGCCCCATCTTTTCGTCCTTGCCAGCCCCGGTGCCGACGTCGTGCAGGTTGTATGGCTTCTTCAGGCTGCTGTCGGTGTAGTAGGCGCCGGTGTGGCACTTCGCGCACTGCGTTTCCGCGGCCGCGAAGAGCTTCTGCCCGCGCGCGGCTTCGGCGCTCAGCTTGCCCGGCGCCGGGTTGTGCGGCGACAGCCGGAACGGGAACGAGTTCGTGTACATCGCCATCGCGTCGAGATCCTTCGACCGCCCGGCCATCTTCTCTTCCAACGCGATCGGCTCGAACGGTTTGCCGATCCGCAGCGAACCCGGCGCCAGCCCCCGCCCGCGCATCAGCTTGCCGCGGATGGTGTACTCGAAGTCCTGCGATTCATCGCGGTCGGCACTCCAGTGCAGCGGGTGCGTGTGGCCGAGGCCGAACAGGTTCGGCGTCTTGCGGTGCCCTTCGGGGTTCTGCCAGATACGGCCGTCGGTGAGTCCGTCCGGGTGGCAACTCGAACAGGCGATCCAGCGCGCCGAGCCCATCGGCGGCAGCGCGCTCTGGAACAGTTCCTTCCCGCGCAGCCAGTCTTTGCTTCGCACTTCGGTGCAGACGGTCACCTTGCCGAGGGGCTTCATGTCCGCATCGTGGATGCTCACTTCGTGATCGAGCGTGTTGTAGATGTAGACCTCGGTGCCCGCCGGATTGAGGCGGATGGCGCGCGGATGCCGGCCGATGCGGATCGCCCGGCCGATGCGCTCCGCTTCGCGGTAGTCGTCGTCGAACGTCTCCGATACGTTCATGTCGTTCGTGCCGGCGTAGATCGTGTAGAGCTTCTTGCCGTCCGGGCTGAGCGCCGCTTCCCACGGATTCGTGACGACGTAAACGTCGTTGTAGGTGTCGAGCGGAATCGACCGCCGGCGCTTCTCGCCCTGCGGCTTCTCCCAGAGGTCGCAGATCGAGAGCTGCGGGAAAATCGACCCGCGCGCATCGTGCGACGTCACCCGGCTGCGCAGGTGCGAGAGGTATGCCTTCGCCCGCTTCGGGTGGAGCACGACGTGCCGGGCGAGGTTGTCCGATTCGTAACCGGGCCAACTGTCGGTGAGCTTGCCGGATTCGATGCTGATGGCATGCAGCTTCGCCGTGAGAAACTCCGTGACGTAGAGCGTCTTCTCGTCGGCACTGAGGGCGATGCCGCGGGCGTTCGGCCCAGCTTTGAACTGGCGCACAACCTTGCGGGCCGCGATGTCGATCTCGGAGACAGTGCCGGGGTAATCGTGCGTGACGTAAGCGAACTTGCCATCGGCCGTGGTGACGATGCCGTAGGGCTCGTCATCGACCTTCAGGCTGAACGTGTGCCCCTTGGCGGCGTCATAAAAGAGGACCTTGTCGTCGCCGTAGACGGTGGCGAGGAAGGTGCCGGTCTTTCCCGCCCACGCCACCCCTTCGGGGTGATCGCCGCACGGATACTCGGCGAGCTTCTTGCGCGCTTTGAGATCGATGACGCTGACGGTGCCGGAGTCGGTGTTGGCGACCGCGAGGAGCTTGCCGTCCGGGGAGACATCGAGGAGGCTGTTGGACGCTCCCGCGAACAGGGGCGACGCGCAGAGCAGGAGCACGACGAGCGGACGGAGCATGGAGATTTCCGGAGGGGGGATCAGCGGCGGCGCCAGTCGAAGGGTTTGCGGGAGTGATGGTAGACGGCGACGATGGTCGTGGTGTTCCCGCGGTGTCGGAAGATAATCGAGAAGGGGAACACCGGGACTATTGCTTCCCGCGTGGTGCCGAGGATCACGGGAAACCGGGTGGGGAACCGGTCGATCTCATCGAACTTCGCTTCGATGGCAGATTCGAAGCGGTGTCCTAACGCTGGGTCGCTCCCCGCGTACCGGTCATAGGCGTCGTCGTACTCGCGCCGGGCCGCAGGTTTGAAGATCATTGCGTCGCCCGATTGATGAATCGCTCGCGTGCTTCCCGCTTGACCACTTCCCAAGGAATCCCTTCTTCGGGGTCCGCATCGTCTTCATCGAGCCGGCGCTGGAGATCGGCCAGATGCTCGGGGCTGAGGCCCGTATAGGGACGCGCGTCGAGGAGGTGCTGCTCGAGCAACTCCGAGAGCGCGAGTTGTTCCTCGTAATTGAGCCGGTCGATGCCGAGGGATTGCAGGGTGACCATTGGAACCTCCGAATTCTCGAACGGACTGATTCGATTCTATCCCTACTTCTTCTCCGGCGCCGCGTACTTCTTCTTCGCGTCCTCGGTCACCTTCCAGATGTGCACTTCGTAGTCCAGCCCGTCCTGCCCGACGACCTTCTTCGTGTCGTCGGGCTTCCAGTCCTTCATCGGGAAGCGGTGCGAGACGATCCGCGCGCCGACCTTCAGATCGCGCAGCAGCGTCGGCCGGATGAGCAGGTTGAACTCCTCGCCCATGTAGAGCATCACCACCGTCGCGTCGGAATAGTCCTTCACGTCGAGGGCGTCGCCTTCGCGGATGTCGATCTTGTCCACGAGGCCCGCGGCTTTCACGGTGGCTTTGGCGTCCTTCACGCGATCCTTTTCGAGGTCGATGCCGACGGCCTTCTTGGCCCCGGCCTTCACCGCAGCGACGATCACGCGGGCGTCGCCGGTGCCCGGTTCGAAGACCACATCGTCCTTCGCGATCTTCGCGAGCTTGATCATCTCATCGACGATGTCTTCGGGCGTCGCCACATACCGGATCTCGGCGCGGTCCTTGCCGTCGGCGGAGTCCTTCGCGAGATCGATCACGACATCTTCGCCGGCCGTGAACTGCACAGTGCGCGGGCGGGTCATCACCGTGTAATTGTTCGGGCGCCACCGCGCGAGGAAGGTGTACTCGTAGCGCTTTCCGGCCTCGAGCGCGGGCGTGTCGTACTCGCGCGTCAGGCCCATCGTCTTCGTGGCTTTGTTCTCGATGAGCAGTTCCGCGTCGTCCTGCGGCACGGTCACCTTGATCTTGGACTTCACCGCTTGGGCTTGGGCGGATGCTTTGGGCAATGCGAGCGGCGAAGCGAATGCCATAGCCAGCAGCCCCGCACCGAGGAGGAGCGTCCCGAAGCGGACGCGCGCGAAGTCGTTCATGGGATCGATCCCTCCGAGTCGGTGCCGGTCGAATGCACGGGAGGTAATTGTCGCACACGGGTCGCGGAACGGCAACGCGAGGGCCGTTCCACAGCACCGGGAATTCGATCCGTTCCGCGAATTCCGCAAATTGCCCACAACTCGGGCGTCCCGCAATGTCGAAAAAGGGATTGACCCGCCGGGGCGGTTCGGGCTACTCAGGCGGATTCCGGGCACTCCGTACATCCTCACCGGTGCATCGCGAGATGATGGATCATCGAAAGTCTTGCCGGTTCGCCGTGCTGCTCGCGCTCGCCGTACTCGCTGCCTCGGCCGGGTGCCGGAGCAAGGGCAAAGTCCAGGCGAAGAAGGTCATCGAGCCGCCCACGGGTGCGGTCGATTCGCCCATTGCCCCGGCGGCCGTGGAAACGCTCGCCGCCACCTTCGACAAGCTGCCGCCGAATCCGGCGAAAAAGAAGCCGCTGAACGCGCTCGCGATTTCGGGCGGCGGCCAGTACGCCGCCTTCAACGCGGGCCTGCTCGTCGGCTGGACCGATTCGGGCAAGCGGCCGACGTTCGATTCGGTCACGGGCGTCAGCAGCGGGGCGCTCGTGGCCATCTACGCCTACCTCGGGCCGAAGTACGACCCGCGCCTGCAGCACTTCTTCACGACGCTGCAGGACAAAGCGATCTTCCAGTACCAGCCGCTGCGGGAACTCATCAGCAGCGGGGCGATCGCCAATCCAATGCGGATGAAGAAGCTGCTCGACGACGAGATCAACGAATGCATGCTCATGGACATCCGCGACGCCCACACCGAGGGTCGCCGGCTGTACGTGGCCACCATGAACTTGAAGACGCGCCGGCCCTGCATCTGGGATGTCGGCGCCATCGCCACCAGCGGTCGGCCCGACGCCGGCGAACTCGTGCGCAAGGTGATCCTCGCGTCCGTGGCGATCCCCGGACTGCTGCCGAGCGTGACGTTCGATTACGAAGTCGATGGCTGCCGGTTCAAGGAAGAGCACGTGGACGGCGGCGCCGCGACGCAGACGTTCCTGCGCCTCGGGCCGGGCGCCGAGAAACCGGCCAACACCGAAGCGGGCTGGCTCAAGGGATCGAACCTCTACGCCATGGCCGCCGGCAAGCTCTACCCGCCGCTGGTGAAGGACGATCCCGGGTTCGTCCGCCGGATCACCAGCACCCTCTCCGCCGCGCTCTACGCCCTGTACCGTTCCGAAGTGATGGGCTTGTACGCCTTCAGCGCCGCCAGCGGCATGAAGTTCCACATGCTCGCGATCCCGGACGATGCCGACGTGCCGGCGAACAGCACGACCTTCGATCCGAAGGCGATGAAGAAGCTCTTCGCCCTCGGCTACGACCTGGCCAAGGTCACGATCCCGTGGCGGCTGACGCCCCCCGGTGCCGAACCGGGCGAAGAAGAGCGGCCGCGCGATACCACCGGCATCCTCCCGGATGCCGGGCGGAGACGGTGAAGTCACTCACAGCTTCGCCACGATCGCATCGGTGAACTCGGCCGTCCCCGCGCTCCCGCCCAAGTCGGCGGGGCGCACCTTTCCTTCGGTCAACACCGCTTCGACCGCGGCGACGATGCGGTTGGCCCGCTCGCCATCGCCGAAGTCCTTGAGCATCTCGACCGTCGGCAGGATCAGCGGCAGCGGATTGCCCCGGCCCGGCGGCACGCTCTCGTGGCTCGCGCCGAAAACCGCTTCGTACACCTTCACCCCGTCGCCGACGTTGATGGCCGAAGTCGCGCTGATGCCCCCGACGAGGCCGGCGCCGAGATCGCTCAGCAAGTCGCCGTACAGGTTCCCCGCCGCGAGGATTTCGAACTGCTGCGGCCGGCTCACGAGCTGCATGCAGGTGTTGTCCACGATCATCTCCTTCGCGGCGATGCCGGGGAAGTCGGCGGCGATCCGGCGGAAGCAATCGAGGTACAGCCCGTCGGCCATCTTCAGGATGTTCGCCTTGTGGATGCAGTGGATCGACTTCTTCCCGAGCCGCTCGGCGAGGGCGAAGGCGTATTTGAAGAAGCGCAGGCAGGCGACCTCCGTGACGATCTTGAAGCTCTGCACGACGCCGGGGACGATCTCGTGTTCGGTCGTGGCGTAGAGGTCTTCGGTGATCTCGCGGACGATGTGGAAGTTGACGTTGCTGAAGCGAGCCGGCAACCCGGCAAGGTTGTGGACGGGCCGAGTCGAGGCGAACAATCCGAGCCGTCGGCGGAACTCGATGTTCGAATAGACCGGCGACTTCGGCCCGTGCGCCGTGGGCGTCGGTGCCCCCTTCGGCTGGAGCAGTTTCGTTTTGAGGGCGACGCCGGTGCGGCGGATGGCATCGAAAAGCTCTTGCCCGAGCGGCTCGCGGCCGAGTTCGACGGCGGCCCGCCCCGCGGGGATCACCTCGAATTGGATCTCGGCGCCGACGGTGCGGAGGATCGTCCGCACCGACGCTTCCTGATCGTGGCCCACGCCCCCGCCCTGCACGAACACGACCTGCCGCATGAGCATTCCCCGCCGCACCGTTTCGGATTAACATAAGGATCGGAGAACCCGACTTCCGTATTTCGCGAGTGGTCATGGAGTTCAAGGCTGCCGGGTGCAGCGGTGCTGCTGAGTTCGAAAATTCAGAAATATGGGAGTAACATGTGATTGCTCAGTCGTCGTCTGAATTGGTCGATCGGCTTTTCAACGTCCTCCAATACAGTTTGACGATTCCGAGTATTCCAACCGGTCTCTACTTGACCGCAGACGAAGTTGATTTGTTGAAGAGCGAGCTGTCAAACGAAGACCCTATTGCGCGTTCCGTCGGGCGCTATCGGCGCGTTCCCGTCTACGATATGTCATCGATCCAATTGGAAGAGGATGAATGCCGAGGCACTCACGATGGAATCGTCTTCGCATACGTACCCGTGCTCGCCGTCTTCCGTTGACCTGCGGCAATCCGTTAATCAACCATTCCGGTGGCTCACCTCCGGCACCGTCAGGAAGCCCCACCGCAGCGCAGTGTCCTGGGTGTAATCCTTCCCCAGCGTCAGCGCCGTGACCGCCTTCGCGAACTCGTAGCCCAGATAAAAACTGTGGCTCGCGTCGAGCTTCGCATCGGCCTTCAGGAGTTCGGCGAATAGGATGAAGGGATCGGTGCCGCGAAGGTAGAGACTGCCGTTGAGGATGTGCAGTTCGCCGCGCTCGGCGAAGATGCGGTAGTTGCGATCCGTGACTTGCGCCGCCAGCTCAGCGAGCGCCGTCTCGCCGAGTTTGTGCAGCTTCGGATCGCGCAGCATCACGAGGTTCGGTTCGAGGCGCTTCGGCAGGGTCCGGTGCGTCACGGCGTAATGCACGAGCTTCCGCGCCAGCGCAAACTCCTGCACGGCGGTGCGGCCCCAGGTGATGACCTCCGTGGCGAGCACGCTGCGGATGCCGAGTTCCTGGCAGAAGCCCGCGAGCAGCACGTTCACCCCGGCCGTGTCGCAATCGGTGAGTTCCGTGAGATTGCCGATGCCCATCATCATCTCGGCATCGGGGAAGCGCCGCCGGGTTTCGAGGTAGCGCCCCAAGCTCGCGGCGAAGCCGAAGCCGATCGGTTCGAGGATCGGGTCGAGCCGGTGCTTCACCCCCGCATCCTTCAATTGGTCGACGGTGCGCGTAAGGCTCGGCAGATCGTCGGGTGTATCCGGGATCGCCACGACCTCGGCGTCGGGGAAGTCGCGCAGCATCCGCGCCGAGTCGGGCCAGTTCACCCCGCTGATGCTCAGCACCAACTCCGCCCCGGCTTCGAGCGCGGCCCGCACTTCGCCGGCGTCGAAACTGTCCACGCTGACGCGGAATCCCTGCGCTTTCAGTTCCTTCACTGCGTAGCCGACGCCGGACCACGCCCCGCCCGGATCGCAGCCGAGGTCGATGACATCCGCCCCGGACGCGCGGTAGTGCTCCGCGATGCGCACGATCTCGGCGAGCGACTTCTGCGGGGCGTGATTGATCTCGGCGACGATTTCGATGTCGTGGGCCCCGTACCCTTCGGGCGGGCCACTGCGCTTGCCGAAGAATTCCGGGAGGTCGCGCAGATCCTTTGGCCCCAAATGCACCGGCACTTCCGTGATCGCCTCCAGCGCACTGACATCCCCTTGACACAACCCCGGCAGCACGATGCGATCGGCGCCGTCGGGCACCTTGAGTCGCCGGGCGATCCACGGCGTCGTGAGCAGCGCGGCCACCGTGATCGGCATCACGGCGACGTCGTATTCGAAGCCGACCTGCGGGGCGAGCGCGGCGAGCTGGCGCCGCAGCGACGGCTCCGCGAGCTTGCCCGTGATG
The DNA here is from genome assembly GCA_043774415.1 of Fimbriiglobus sp. Lineage (GTDB taxonomy): Bacteria > Planctomycetota > Planctomycetia > Gemmatales > Gemmataceae > JALHQU01. The sequence goes on from JAYVTJ010000111.1 coordinate 15,739, forward strand.
AAGAGGATGCGCTCGGGCATGGTGGGTATGGAGACAAGGAAGATATTCACCGCAGAGAAAGATGA
>JAYVTJ010000112.1:0-6228 GCA_043774415.1 Fimbriiglobus sp.
CGCGTCGCCGGCGAGGGCGTGGTCATCACCGATTCGGCCGGGCGCATCGAAGAGGCCAACCGCGCCGCCGCACGGATGTTCGGCTACTCGCCCGAAGAGCTGATGGACAAACCGGTCACGATCCTGCTCAAGAATCCGGGGAAGATGCCGAACCCCGACGAAGCGCTCGGCAGCACCATCACGTTCATGAGCCAGGGGATCGACACGATCCAGGGGCTGCGGAAGGACGGCTCGACCTTCTGGCTCGAGATGAATTTGAAGCCGGTGCCGCTGAAGGACCGCACCGTGGTCACCTGCATCTTCCGGGATGTGAGCCTGCGCCGCGAAGCCGAGGAGCGCATCCGCCGGGCGAACGAGGACCTCGAAGCGCGTGTGAAAATCCGCACGGCCGAATTCGAGGAGGCGAACGCCAAGCTCGATGTGGCGCTCAAGCAGGCCGAGGCCGCATCGCGCGCCAAGGATGCGTTCGTGGCGAACATGAGCCACGAGTTGCGTCAGCCGCTGCACATCATCATCGGCTTCACGGAGGCTCTGAAGGAGGAGGCCGCCGACCTCGGAGCCGCGAATATCGAACCCGACTTGAACAAGATTCTCGTTGCGGCCAAGCACCTGCTCGACCTCATCAACGACATCCTCGACATGGCGAAGATCTCGTCGGGGAAGATGGAACTCGCCGTCGCGCCGTTCGACATCGGCGCGATGATCGCGGACGTGAAAGCGCTCGTCGGTCCGCTCGCGGAGAAGAACGGCAACCGCTTCGCCGTCGAAGCGTCGCCGGGCATCGGCCCGATGATCGCCGACGAGCGCCGCGTCCGGCAGATCCTCATCAACCTGCTCAGCAACGCGTTCAAGTTCACGCAGGGCGGCACTGTTACCCTCGGCTTTCGGACGCTCACCGAAGATGGTCGCGAATGGGTGCAATTCTCGGTGAAGGACACCGGGAAAGGGATGAGCCGCGAGCAGGTACAGCGCCTCTTCCAGCGCTTCTACCAAGTCGATACCTCCACGACGCGCGAGCAGGGCGGCACCGGCCTCGGCCTGTCGATCACGCTCAATTTCTCCGACCTGATGGGCGGGAAGCCGATCCGCGTCGTGTCGGAGCCGGGCCGGGGTTCCGAGTTCATCGTCACGCTGCCGCTGCGGGTCGGCGCGGAGTTTCGGAGCCTCGCGGCGCTCGCGCCCCTTCCGCTCCCCATCGGCGCGTCCGTGCGGGGGCGGACCGTCCTCGTCGTCGACGACGATCCGATGGTGCGCGAACTCATGGAGCGCTTCCTCGCGAAGGAGGGATTCCGCGTCGTGCAGGCGACGAGCGGCGATGAGGGACTGCGCTTGGCCCGCGAGATCCAGCCCTGCGTCATCACCCTCGATGTCATGATGCCCGGCTCCGACGGCTGGACCGTGCTCGCCGAGTTGAAGGGCGATCCGCTCACGGCCGAGATCCCCGTGGTGATGCTGACGATTGTGGACGACCGCCAGCGCGGCTTCGCCCTCGGCGCGGCCGATTACCTCACCAAGCCGATTGACTGGCAGCGGCTCGGGGCTATCCTTCGCAAGTACCTCGCCGCGGGCACGGCCGACACGGTGCTCGTGGTGGACGACAGCGCCGAGAACCGCGACATCGTCCGCAAGTACTTGGATCGCGAAGGGTGGAAGATCGCCGAAGCCGCCGACGGCGAGGAGGCGCTGCGGGCGTTCTCGGAGCGCCGGCCGGCGCTGATCCTGCTCGATCTGATGATGCCGGTGCTCGACGGTTTCGGCTTCCTCGACGAATTGGCCAAGCGGTTCCCGACCCACCGGGTTCCCATCGTGGTTCTGACCGCGAAGGAACTCACGTCCGCCGACTTCGTCCGCCTCAACGGCCGGGTGACGCGCATTCTGGAAAAGGGCGACCTCGCCCACTTGGAAAAGCTCGCCGAACTCATCGGGCGCGTCGCCCGCCCGTGAAGGGGATTCCCGCCATGCCGAAAGTGCTGATCGTCGACGACGAACCCGACAACATCGAACTGCTGGGCCGCCGGCTGACGCGGCGCGGGTACGCCGTGATCGGCGCCGATTCGGCCGACGAGGCGATCGCGAAGGCCCGCGCCGAAGTGCCGGACATCATCCTGATGGACATCAAGATGCCGCAGGTCGATGGCCTCGAAGCCACGCGGAGATTGAAGTCCGACGGGGCGACGCGCTCCATTCCCATCATCACCCTGACGGCCCACGCGATGGCCGAAGATCGCGCGATCGCGATCGCCGCCGGGGCCGACGACTACGAGAGCAAACCGGTCGATCTGCCCAAGCTCCTGGAGAAGATGGACGTGCTCCTCGCATCGAAACCGGCGGCGCCATGAGCGACCCGGATGCGGCACTTGAGCAGAAAGCTTGGCAGGCCTATGTCCGTCAAGAACTGACGACCTCGGCCAGCGCGCTGGTCGATGCGGCCCACGCCTTCGCGCGGAAGGCCGAGCGGCTCGGCGAACCCGACTCACTCAAGATGGTCCACCGAATCCGGGATCGCGCCGAGGCGTACCAATCCAAAGTGGTCGACTTCGCGGATGGGCCATTCGAGCGCGCGACCGCGGACGAACGCAAAGTCCTCCGGCACGATCTCCGCGGCGCGGTCGGCTACATCGTCTCGGCGGCCGAGGACATCCGGGAGAGTGCATCTCCGGCACTCCTCGCCGGGTTCCAGCCCGAGTCGGCCGAGCTGCTGGCGATCGCGCACAAGGTTCTCATCGGTCTGCAGAATCTGCTCCGCGAGCCGACCGCCGACGGGATCGAGAATCCCATTCGCGATACGCTCGCGCAATTGCCCGCCGCGATCGCCCGCGCCGCGGCGACCGCCGACACCGCCGCGCCGGGGCGAGTCCTCATCGTCGACGACAACGAGTTCAGCCGCGAACTGATGCTGAAGCAACTCCGGCAGCAGGGGCAGTGCGCCGAAGCCGTGCCGAGCGGAGGCGAAGCTCAGCAGCGCTTGACGGATGCGACTCTGCCGGCGGTCGATGTCATCGTCACCGATGTGCTCATGCCCGGCATGACCGGGATCGATCTGCTGAAGTGGCTGAAGGCCGACGCGCTCTTCTGGCCCATTCCGGTCATCATGGTCTCGGCGCTGGGCGACGACGACAGCGTGCTCGCGTGCATCGGCGCCGGGGCGGAGGACTATCTCGTGCGGCCCGTGCGGCCCGATCTGCTGCGGGCGCGTATCGCCGGGAGTCTGGAAAAGAAGCGGCTCCGCGACCGCGAACTCGAATACCAGGCGCGCATCGACCGGCTCGTGCGGGCGATGTTCCCGCCCGCCGTCGTCGACGAGTGGCGGCAGTCCGAATCGATCCGGCCGCGGCGTCACGAAAAGGTCGGCGTGCTCTTCACCGACATCGTCGGCTTCACGACCTGGTGCGAAAGCTACCGCGATCGCCCCGAAGTCGTCGTCGAGACGCTCCAGGCGCTCATCGGGAAGTTCGAGGAGACCGCCCGCCGGCACGGCGTCCAGAAGATCAAGACCATCGGCGACGCTTTCATGGCGGTGGCCGGACTCGCCGGCGACGAGCCCAACCCGGCGCTCGCGCTCTTGCGCTGCGCGGTGGACCTGCTCGCCGATGCGGTCGATCATCCGTCGGGCTGGGCGCTGCGCGTCGGGTTGCACGTCGGCCCGGTCGTGACGGGGGTCCTAGGCCAGACCCAGTTCAGCTTCGACGTGTGGGGTCAAACCGTCAACGCCGCGGCGCGCATGGAATCGAACGGCCGCCCGGGCCGCATCACGCTGAGCGGCGACGCATGGGCCGACGTCTGCGCTGTCGCCGAAGGCACGGAGCGCGCGGCCGTCGTGAAGGGACTGGGCACCGTCGCCATTTGGGACTTCGACCGGTTCCGCCCATACCCGTGAAAATTGTGCCCGCATCGGAAATCGTCCGAACCGTCCTTTCCGGCTTGCGACTCCCCCGCTCTGAACTAGGGTTGAAGCGTGCCGCGTCGAGTGCGGCGGATGTGGCGGATTCTTCTTCCGGTCAGCCGATGCTCCAAGTGGACGATACGGTCAGCGAGTACCTGCGGGGCATCCGCCATGCGAACGCGCCCGTGCGGATCAAAGCGGCGCGCGCGCTCGCCAAGCTCGCGACTCCGCCCCGCGAAGCCTACGCCATCCTGCTCGAAGCGGTGAACGATCCCGAGCAGGGCGTGCGCGAAGCCTCGATCCAAGCCTTGGGAGCCTTCGGCCAAGATGTGCTCCCGACACTCGCCGGGTTCCTCGATCACCCCGATAAGTACGTCCGCCGCAACTCCGTCTGGGCCATCGGCAAGTTTGGCCCCGCCGGGGCGCTCGCCCTCACCGGCCTCTGCAGCGCCCTCCGCGATCCCGATCCCCGCACGGCGGCCGGGGCGGCCCAGGCTCTCGGCAGCATGGGGGTCGTCGCCGGTCCCGCCGTTCCCGCCCTCGTCGAGGCGATGCGCGGCACGAACGTCGTCCTCTGCCGCCTCGCGGCGAAATCGCTCAGTCAGATCGGCGTCCCGGCGCTCGACCCGCTGATGGCGAACCTCCGGCACCACGATCCGTTCGTGCGGGCGGAAGCGGCCCTCGCCCTCGGCTGGATGGGCGGACTCGCGGAAGTCGCGGTCTCGGAACTCGTCCAGCTCGTGGAAGCGTACCGGCCCAAAGTGCCCGCTCGGCCGCAGCCCGTCTATCACGCGGGCGCGAGCGGCACCGTGACTCCGCCGGCCCCGCCTTCGACTTCGCCGCAATCGTCGCAAGAGTCCGCCCGCTCGAACGCGATCCAAGCGCTCGGCCGCATCGGCGCCGGTGCGGGAGGCGCGCTGGGCCTCCTTCGGGAAATCGCCGGTCGGGAAGATGATCCGTACCGCACCGCGGCCGGACTCGCAATTGCCCAGATCGAGTCGGATTGAATCCTACCCGCGGATGAGTTTCGCCCGCAGCAGCGCGATCTGCTTCCAGCGCAGGTCATCCGGCCCATCGGCCTGGAAGCGCAGGCTCTCCCCCGTGATCGCTTCGAGCAGACGCAGGGCCAAGTGCCGCAGTTCCAGCTCGCGCCGTTCGAGGGCATCGATCAGCACCGGGACGGCATCCTTCCCGCGCGCCGTCAGCTCTTTCCACGCCGTCTGCATCTGGCCGCGATCGAGCAGCAGATCGATCCAGCGCCGCATCTTCTCGTGCTCGAGCAGTTGCTGGGTCGAACCGCCGAAGGCCGCTCGACTCCCCGACGTCTGGGGCGGCGGCGGCGCGGGCCGATGGACGGCGACCGGGGCCGCACTCGCGAACGCCGTGCCGTTCGCGCTCGACAGCGGGACGATAACATCGTCCGGCTCGAACGCGGAGGCGCGCCGGACGGGGGTGTTCCCGCTGCGCGAGTAGCCCTCCTCGGCGAACGTGTCCCCGAGGTAGCCGTCGATGGCCACTTTGTTCCGCTTGAGTTCGTCCGGCGTGCCGTGGGCGACCACCTTGCCGTTGATGATGAGGTAGGCCCGGTCGGCGATCTTGAGCACTTCGCGCACGTCGTGGTCCGTCAGCAGGATGCCGATGCCCTGATTCGCCAGCTCGCGGATGTTGCTGCGGATGTCCTCCTTCGTCAGCGGATCGACCGCCGCGAGGGGTTCGTCGAGCAGGATGAGCAGCGGCTCGCACACCAGACAGCGGGCGATTTCGAGCCGGCGCTTCTCGCCGCCGGAGCAGCGGGCGGCCGTCGTCTTGCGCACGTCGAGCAGGTTGAACCGCGCGAGCGCCGCTTCGGTGCGCTCCCAGCGCTCGGAGCGCGTCAGCTTCCGGCCGAGCGTCCGACTCCGCGGCAGCGCTTCGAGAATGGCCAAGAGGTTCTGTTCGACCGACAGCTTCCGGAAGATGCTCGGCTCCTGCGACAGGTAGCCCATGCCGAGGCGGGCCCGGCGGTACATCGGCAGCGGCGTGATCTCTTTGCCGTTGAAGAGGACTCGACCGTCGTTGGCGGTGATCTGGCCGGTGGTCATGCGGAAGCTGGTGGTCTTGCCGGCGCCGTTGGGGCCGAGCAGGCCGACGACTTCGCCGGGGTTCACGTCGTACGAGACGCCGTCCACGACTTTGCGGGCGCCGTACCACTTCACCAACCCGCGCGCTTCGAGCAATGGCATCCCGGCATTCCCCCGAACGGTTCCCCTCCATTGTAGCTACCCGATGCCGCCGAACGGGACAAGCCGAATGGAAAGGGTGTGCCCCAGGATCGTGACGATACCCGCCCGTAGGGCGTGGTCGAG
>JAYVTJ010000113.1:0-6179 GCA_043774415.1 Fimbriiglobus sp.
TTCGTGGACATCTGGCTCTCCTGCTCCGCCGCGGCCTGCGCCGCCCGCGCCTGCAGCGCCGACTGCGCCTGCGCCTGCCGCGATACCTGTCCGGCCCACATCGCCTGCTCGACCGCTTCGTCGCCCACATCTTCCATGCGGAAGACCGACTCCGACACGCGGTCGCGGACGCCGACCCACATCTCGTCGAAGAGCTTCATCCCCTCGCGCTTGTAGACGATCTTCGGATCTTCCTGACCGTAGCTCGCCAGCCCGACGACGCTGCGGAGGTGGTCCATCGTCAGCAGGTGGGCCTTCCACGACGAATCGAGCTGCTCGAGCACGAGGCTGCGCTCGGTCTGGTGCATCTCGGGGCGGTACTTCGTGTCGTAGGCGTTGAGCACGCCGTCGAGCGCCTCCTGCGTCGTCACGCCCGTCATCGTCGCGGGTTCCATGTCGAGCTTCAGATTGTTCCGGCACCACTCGGCGAGTTCCTTCGCGTCGTCGGCCTCCGACTTCTTCGTGCCGCTCAGCGCGTCGTCGACCTTCGCTTCGATCTCGGGGTAGTCGGCGGGGGGCAGCAGCGTGGCACTCGCGGACCCGAGCACCTCTTTGATGCGCGTGCGCGGCTCGGTGCGGATCACTTCCTCCGAGACGCCCGAGGTGCCGGCGAATCGCGTGATGGCCCAGCGGAAGAGCGCTTCGCGGTCGGGTCGGCGATCCGGGCGCGTCTTCTCGGGAAGGTACGCAGCGAGGCCGACCTGCACCGGGAACTCGACATCCTTCGTTCGGTAGTTCTCGCGAACCTTCCGCTTCAGAATTGTCACCGCTTCGGCAGGGTCTTTGTCGGCCAGTTCATCGAGGGCGATCCGCAGGGTGAACTTCTGCCGGGCCCAATCGGCGAGCGACTCGGGGCCGTAGTTCCGTTCGAGGAAACGGGCGCCGGCGCTCAGATCGACGCCAGCGATGGAGCGCTCCGCTTCGGCGATGAGCCGCTCGGCCATCTCTTGGCGGGGGATCGCCTTCAGTTCCGCGTCGCCGATCTGCAATCCGTAGCGTGCGGTCAGAGCGCGGGTGAACTCGATCCACTTCCAGTCCTTGGGGTCTTCATTCGGGTTGAGGCTCTCGTCCATCGCTTCGCCGATGAAGGTCGGCGCCGCCTGCGAAGCGCGCTCCTGGGCGATGAGCACCGCTTCGTCGTAGTTCGCTCCGCGGAAGTCGGACGGCGTGAACTCGACCCCGAGTTCGCCGCCGGCGTACTGGGCGAAGCTCGCCGCGCCGTACGTGTCCGATCCGTAGCGTTCGACGGCCCGCGCGATCTGCTCGTCGATCATTTCGAGCAAGAGCCGGCGCGGGTTCTGCCCGTCGAGCACACCCTGGCGCGTCCCGTAGGTGCGCTTGCGCTGGAAGTCCATCACCTCGTCGTATTCGAGGAGGTTCTTACGCTGTTCGAAGTGGTACTCTTCCACGCGGCGCTGGGCCTTCTCGATCTGCTTCGAGAGCAGCCCCGACTCGAGCGCTTCGCCGTCCTTCATGCCGATCCACGAGCTGTTCATTAGCCGGCGGAGGCGCTCGCCGCCGAAGAGCCGCATGAGTTCGTCTTCGAGGCTCAGGTAGAAGCGGCCGCTCCCGGGGTCGCCCTGCCGGCCGGCGCGGCCGCGGAGCTGGTTGTCGATCCGTCGGCTCTCGTGGCGCTCGGTGCCGACGATGTGCAGGCCGCCCATCTCGGCGACCTTGCGCCCCTCGGCCTTCATTTGCTCCTTCGATTCGATCTCCTCGATCGTCTTCGTCCAGATGTCGTTGGGCACCTCGAGCCGGGTCGGGAACAGCGCCCGGCCGTCGGCGTCCTTCACCTGCTTGAGGCGCGCCCACGCCAGCGTCTCAGCGTTGCCGCCGAGGATGATGTCGGTGCCCCGCCCGGCCATGTTCGTCGAGATGGTCACGGCTTGCAGCCGGCCCGCCTGGGCGACGATCTCGGCTTCGCGGGCCACGTTCTCGGGCTTCGCGTTGAGCAGTTCGTGCTTGATGCCGCGGCGCTTGAGCATGGTCGAAAGCCGCTCGCTCTTGGCGACGTCGGTGGTGCCGATGAGGATCGGCCGGCCGGTCTTGGCGACCGTCACGACCTCTTCGAGCACGGCGTCCCACTTCTCCTTCTCGGACTTGTACACGAGGTCGGGCGAGTTCACCCGCAGCAGCGGCTTGTTCGTCGGGATCGCCACCACGTCGAGCTTGTAGATCTTCCAGAACTCGTTCGCTTCCGTCATGGCGGTGCCGGTCATCCCCGCGAGCTTCTTGTACAGGCGGAAGAAGTTCTGCAGCGTCACGGTGGCGAGGGTCTGCGTCTCCTGCTTGATCTGCACCCCCTGCTTGCGGTGCTTCGCCTCGACGCTCTGGTGCAGGCCGTCGCTCCACTGCCGGCCGAACATGGCCCGCCCGGTGAACTCGTCGATGATGATGATGCCGAGCTGGTTGTTCTCGCGCGGGTCGGCCGCGATCATGTAGTGGCGGTCGATGTGGTACATGTGGTGCGCCCGCAGCGCGTTGTCGATGAGGTGCGGCCACTCCATGTTCCCGGACGTGTAGAAGCTCTCGACCCCCGCGAGCTTCTCGGCTTCGCGCACACCGAGATCGGTCAGGTGGCAGGTGCGCTCCTTCTCCTTGATCTCGAAGTAGACGCCCTTCGGCGGCGGATTCTGCGGATCGACGTTCGCCGGATCGATCGGCACGAGCACCGGCAGGTCGTCCCCTTCGGTGCCCTGGAGGTTCGTCTTCCCGTCGGCCTTCATCTGCTGGCGGGCTTTCTTTTCGAGGTCGGTCAGCTTGCGGGCGATGTCGTCGGAGCGTTCGTAATTGCGGATGTCGGTGAAGGCCGGACCCGAGATGATGAGCGGCGTCCGCGCTTCGTCGATGAGGATATTGTCGACTTCGTCGATGATCGCGTAGTTCAGCGGGATGCGCTGGACTTGGCGCTGCCACGCTTGGTACTTGGCGTCGTCGAAGCGGGCCGGCTTCATGTTGTCGCGGAGGTAGTCGAAGCCGAACTCGCTGCTCGTGCCATAGGTGATGTCGCACTCGTAGGCGTGCCGCTTCGATTCGCCGTCCTGATCGCTCTGGATGTACGCGGCACTCACGCCGAGGGCGTTGTAGATGGGCAGCATCCACTCGCAGTCGCGGCGGGCGAGGTAATCGTTCACCGTGATGACGTGGACGCCTTCGCCGGTGATGGCGTTGAGGTACGCCGGCAGCGTCGCCACGAGGGTTTTGCCTTCGCCCGTCACCATCTCCGAGATGTTGCCGCCGTGGAGGATCGCTCCACCCACGATCTGCACATCATAGTGTCGCATACTCTTGGAACGCCGCGCGGCCTCCCGACAGGCGGCGAATGCATCGGGCATCAGGTCGTCGAGGGTCTCCCCGGCTTTGAAGCGCTCGCGGAGTTTGAGGCTGTAGCCGCGCAGATCGTCGTCCGAGAGGGCCATCATCTGCGGTTCGGCAACGTTCGTGCGTTCGAGAATACTCCCCGGTAGGATCGAATGCGTCACGGCATTTTTGGGGCGTACATACCCCACGGCTTTCACGGCGCGGTCGTTGGCGGAGCCGAAGAGCCGGCCGACGAAATTGATGATCGCTTCGACGAATCCGGTGAACGCGTCGCCGAGGCGATCCAGAATCCCCGTTTTCATCGCAATGTCGGTCGCCATAGTCGGAGAGCCTCGGATCGGGAGCGAGAACCAACGGTCAATCTAAGCGGACGCGGAAACGGGGTCAATACGACCCGCCCGCACAGTCCGCGCAGGCGGCGTAATCCGAATGGGACAGGAAAAGGGTCGAAACTCGCCCGGGAAGTGACAGTGCCGACGGCGCATCGCGCATTGGCATCAGGCGCGGGATCGTTCCACGCTTCGCTCCCGCTGCTTGCGGAACTGCTGGAGCGCCGTGTGCGGCCATTCGAGCGTCGCGCCGGCCGCCCATTCCAGGCACGCGGCGGAGAGAGCCTGGTGGGCCTGCGCCGCGGTCGAAAACTGGCGCACGCCGGGAGCTGTCGAGCGGCCTCCGCGCAGGTGACCGAAGATCGCCTCGGGCAGCTCATGGGCCTCGGAACTCCGCGTGCCGCGCCGTTCGAGCGACCAGATTGGACTTTCGCGCGATTCCAATCCGGCGGACCACGGCTCCCGATCCGCAATTGCGATTGCGGCGATCGGATGCTGCCGCATCCAGCGGGGGCCTTGTCCCGAGACCCGCCCGATTCCCCGGCAGCGAGAGCAACTCTCCCACTGCGAGTCCGCCCCGGTCCGCTCCCCGACCCGCAGAGCCATGCCGATTCCGGTGCAGGGACGGCAGGGTCCGCCGCCAACCCAGAGTGCGAGGGGGCAGCGGATTTCGCTCAGGAAGCCGCGCTCGGCGACGAGGAATTCGCGGATGTCGAAGCCGTGCGGCACGAACCATCGGAGGTGCTTTGCGATGAGCGTCTCGAAGAGTTCCCGCTCGCGCTCAACCCGAGGATCGCCGGTAGCCCGCTCTCCGGATTCGGGCGGCGTGGCCGCGAGGGAGCACCCCAGTCGGATGAACTCCGCCCGCGCGGACTCGCCGCGATCCTCGAGCCAATCGGCGGCGATGAGTCGTGGGAGATCGTCGGCCGGCGAATCGGCGATGGATTTCAGAATGGCGCCCCATTCGAGATCATCGGTGTGATCGTCTGCGACCATCTCCGCCCCACGGTGAACGCGAATCGCTTTGGAACCGCCGCCCGAGCGGCCTTCAGCTTTGCAGGGAGGGTTCCGCCGAAGTCCCGGCGGGGTGGGCGTAGAGCGCGATCTCGACGAAATCGAGGTGCTCGCGCTTGCCGCTGTACCACTCGGCCGACGAGTGGACCCGGCGGAGCAGATCCTCGCTGCGGGTGTACGGCCGGAACTCGCCCCGTTCGAATACGGAGATCGCCCCCGTCTCGGGATGCACGAGCGCGACTTGCACCCAGCCGTTCTTCGCCATGCCCTCGATCGTGGCGTTGCCCGCCATCAGTTTGAAAAATACGTCGGCGGTCGATTCGATCACGATCAGCAGCCGGAGCGGTTCGTGGATCTCGGTCATCTGCCACGGGAGGCCGGTCCGGAGGTCGCTGGCCGCGCCGTCCATCACGCCGATCAAGCCCGTCAAGTTGTGGGGCAGCTTCGTGCTGCAGCCGTAGCCCACCGGATCGACGTGGCTGAAGAAGTACTCGAGGTTGATCCCGCCGCAGACTGGGAAGACGGCGCCGAGCGTCCGGGCGAGGACGGCTGCGACGGCAGTGTCTTGGGTGGGATCGTACGAGGTCAGGAAGGCCCGCCGATCGAAGTACAGCCCCCGGCTCAGCGAGCGTCGACCTACGATGCAGATGGCGTTGGTCGCGTGGCCGAGTTCGGGCCGGGCTTGCGCGAGATCCTCCGAGCGGGCCTCGACGTGCCTATGCGCATCGCCGGGGCTGGCCGCGAGCGAGCACGACTCGAACCGCCGGGAGCGCTCGTGCGCATTGCGGTCGCAGGCCTCCCGCAGTTCGCCGCGGATGCGGTCGAGTTCCGCCGCGAGATGCGCCGGCACCAGTTCGGTATCTTCGAGGACCACCGAATCGTCGCAGGTGTTGTGGAAGCCCCCGACGAACCGCGTGGACTCGGGGATGGCGATGCCGCGCTCCGCGAGTTTGGTGCGGACGCGGGGATCGTTGAGCAGATGGCTGATGGCCCGGGCGTTCGGGGCGCCGGGGCTGCCGCCGCAGGCTCCGCAGTCGTACGCGCTTTTATGGGGGTTGTTCAAACTGGACGACCCGTGTCCGATTACGAAGACCAGCCGCGAAAAGCCTCCGATCAGGCCGATGTCCCGGAGGAGGCGCTCCCCCATGTCGGTCATCTCGCCGATGTCGAACCCGAGCAGGCCGTTGTGATCGCCCGGCTTCTCGGAGCGGCGCTCGATCGCGAGTTTGGTGTGCGGTGTCGGCCGGACCACTTTGCCCGCCGTCCCCCGGATCTTGCCGGTCAGGCGCGGGAAGAGGATGCGCGCGACGAGCGGCAGCGACGCGAGGGCGCCGACCCCGGCGGTCAGCAGCGCTCCGAAGAAAGGGGTCCGCGTGGCGATGTGCAGTCCGTGAGACAGCCGGCCGAGCCGCGCCCGCAGGTACGACTTCCGCCGATGGTTCTGCTCGGCGTCGTCGTCGACCCGCTCGGTCACCC
>JAYVTJ010000114.1:0-5105 GCA_043774415.1 Fimbriiglobus sp.
CGAAGACTCCACCCGCCCTACGAAGAACCCTAATCCCGGCGATCCCGTCGGGGGCCACCGCGTCCGCCGCGATCCCCACCTCTGTCACTGCCGCGATCGCCGCCGCCGCGTTCCTCGCGGAAGCCACCGCCGCCCGGAGGCGGACCGCCGGAGCCTTCTTCGCCTTCCGGCTTCGGCGCCAGCAGCGCCTTGCGGCTCAGCTTCACGCGGTCCTGATCGTCGATGCCGATCACCTTCACCTGCACGCGGTCGCCGACCTTCACCACGTCGGACGGGTGCTGGACGTAGCCGTGATCGAGTTCGCTGATGTGGCAAAGGCCATCGCGGCCGGGGCTGATCTCGATGAACGCCCCGAATTCCTTGATGCTCGACACCTTGCCGTCGTAGATCGCGCCGACTTTGATCTCGGCGCAGAGGGCTTCGACCTTCCCCTTCGCGGCCATCGCCGCGGCCATGTCGCTCGCGGCGACCGTGACCGTGCCGTCTTCCTCGATGTCGAGCTTGGCACCGGTTTCGTCTTGGATGGCGCGGATCGTCTTGCCGCCCGGCCCGATGAGCAGGCCGATCTTCTCGGGGTTGATCTTCACCTGGAACAGCCGCGGAGCCGAAGCCGCGATGTCGGTGCGGGGCGCGGTGAGCGCCTGGAGCATCGACTTGAGGATCTTGATGCGGGCGACGCGGGCCTGCTCCATCGCCCCGCGCAGGATGTCTTCGGTCACGCCGTCCAGCTTGATGTCGAGCTGGAGGCCGGTGATGCCCTTCTGCGTCCCGGCGACTTTGAAGTCCATGTCGCCGTAGTGGTCTTCGTCCCCTTGGATGTCGGTCAGCAGCACGTATTCATCGCCCCGCGTGCAGAGGCCGATGCTGATCCCGGCGACCGGGCGCTTGATCGGCACACCCGCGTCCATGAGGGCGAGCGTCCCGCCGCAGACCGAGGCCATCGACGACGAACCGTTGGACTCGAGAATTTCCGACACGAGGCGGATGGTGTACGGGAACTTCGTGGTCGGCGGGAGCACCGCTTTCAGGCTGCGCTCTGCCAGCATCCCGTGGCCGATTTCCCGGCGGCCGGGGGCCCGGATCGGCTTGCACTCGCCGACGCTGAACGGAGGGAAGTTGTAGTCGAGGAAGAACTTCTTCGAGATCTCGTCCTGGAGGCCATCGACCTTCTGTTCGTCCTGGCCGGTGCCCAGCGTCACGACGACGAGGGCCTGCGTTTCGCCGCGCTGGAACAGGGCCGAACCGTGGACGCGCGGCAGCAACTGGACCTCGCCCGACACGTTGCGAATTTGGTCGAGGGCGCGGCCGTCGATCCGCGTGCCCGTCATCGTGATGTCTTGGAACAGCTTCTCTTTCAGAGCCGTGAAGGCGCCCGAGAACTGCTCCGGGGTGAACTTGTTGTCGGTGCTCCCTTCGGGGAAGTAGACCTTCTTCGTCTTGTCTTTGAGTTCGTTGAGCGCGGTGTAGCGGTGGATCTTGCCTTCCGTGAGGTAGGCCTTCTTCATCTCGTCGCCGATCTTTTTCGTCAGCTCGGCGAGCATCGGATTTTCGGGCGGCGCCGGCGGCAGCACCTTCTCGCCGAAGCCGGCCTTGATCCGCAGTTCTTCGATGGCGTCGATAACGGTGAGGATGTGGCTGTGGGCGAAGACGATGGCGTTGCCCATCACTTCTTCGGGCAGTTCGCGGGCGAAGCCTTCGATCATGCAGACGGCGTCGCGGGTGGCGGCGACGACGAGGTCGAGGTCGCTCTCTTCCATCTGCGTCTGCGTCGGCATCAGGATGAAGTCTTCGCCGATGCGGCCGACTCGGACGGCGCCGATCGGTTTCGTGAACGGGATCGGCGAGATGTGAAGGGCGGCGCTGGCGCCGATGATCCCCAAGATATCCGGATCATTCTCTTTGTCGGAGGCCATGACCGTGGCCATGACTTGGACTTCGTTCAGGTAGCCGACGGGAAAGAGCGGGCGGATGGGGCGGTCGATGAAGCGGGAGGTGAGCGTCTCCTTCGTGCTCATGCGCGTTTCGCGCTTGATGAAGCCGCCGGGGAACTTGCCCGCAGCGTAGGTGCGCTCGCGGTACTCCACCTGGAGCGGGAAGAAGTCGCGGCCGGGGATGGCGCCGCCCGAGGTGGCGGCGGTGAGGACGACGGTCTCGCCGAGCTGGACCACGACGGAGCCGTGGGCCTGCTTGGCGAGCTTGCCGGTCTCGAGGACCAGCGTGGAGGAGCCAAACGGACGTTCGATGCGGGTGACTGCCACTTTCGGAAACCCCTTCGCAATGTTGCGGCGGGGTGGACGGCTTGCGGATCGCCCGAAGGGGCGGAGGCCGCGAAAAGCCCCGGAAACAATCGCGGGGCGGGCGGAGGGGCGAGGCTACTTGCGCAGGCCGAGCTTGGCGATGACTTCGAGATACTTGGGGCGGTCGGTCTGGCGCAGGTACTGGAGTAGTCCTGCGCGCTGACTCACCATCTTCAGCAAACCCCGGCGACTGGAGAAGTCTTTCTTGTGGGTCCGCATGTGATCGGTCATGTAGATGATCCGAGCGGTCAGCAGCGCGATTTGGACGGGGGGTGAACCCGTGTCGTTTTCGTCCTGCTTGAATTGCTGAATGAGGCCGGTCTTCTGTTCCTTGGTGGTCGCCATTGCCCGATCTTCCTCGTTAGTCTCGGGCCGACGAGCCGGAGCCGGTCGGTCGAGCATCCCTCCGTTGCAGATTCGCCGTCCACCGACGCCAACGGTTGTGTTGAGCCATTTGAGATGGAGGCAGTTTAGCGACGGGCCATCCCTCGGCAAGGGATCGGCGGAAGATTGCCCACTTTGTCGCTTGCTGCGCAAGTGTCCTCCCAAGGAATTCGGGATTCCGAAGGATTTTCCATTCTCCCGACCGAGGGGACTTCGATGTCCGTTTGCACGCGCCTCCGCGCCGATTATGTCGATTTTCAGAGCTTTGAACGATATTCCCGCGGAATTGTTCCACTGCGCCTTTCGACTCGTTCCAATATTCGCGCTCGGATTCGGGGTCGAGGCTTGACTCGACAAAGCGCCCAGCTTTACAGTGGAATGATGAGAACATTCCGTCGCCGACGAGGATGGGCGCGGAGGTCTCACGATTCCAAGGCTCGACAACCATGCTGGTTCTGTCGCGGAAGAACAACGAATCGATCGTCATCAACGACGACATCGTCATCACCATCGTCGAAATCCGCGGCGACAAGGTCCGCCTCGGCATCGTCGCCCCGCGCGATGTCCCCGTCCACCGGCAGGAAGTCTACGAAGCGATCCACGGCGTGAAGATGCCCGAAATCACCCCCGCGAGCGGGACGGCGGGGTGATTTTCCGCTGTCATTTCTGCTCGATCACGACGGGCCGATCCAGCTTCGGCAGCACAAGCTTCTGCGGCAAGTCCGGTAGCACTTTGTCCCTGACCTTCCTGTCGTCGATCACCGCACCGTCCAAAAATGACCACGTCTTGCCGCCGTCGGGCGATATGCCAAGCAGATAAGTCTTAGTAATCATTTTTCCATTCGGTATGGCCATCTCCAATGTGGTCGGTACGACGACGTACATTTTCCCATCATGGGTGAGGAAATCGTCCGGTTCGCCGACCTCGTACTTGGAATAGGTGAACCCTTTATCCTTCATCTCCTTCGTAGTTCTTTCGAGGTAGGCGATCGCCTTCGTACGGCCACCCAAAAGTTGGGTCACGATCGGGTGCGAATAGTCCAAAAGTACGGCGAAGTCCCCGGTGATCGTGGCCTCGCCCAACTTCACGGCTATCTTCTTCACGGCCGCTTTCATGGGGTCTGCGTGCCGCGTTCCTAATCCGAATAGCTGCGGCAGATACTTCACCGAAATGGTCCCGTGACTCAGCACGGCCTCGTGGAACTTGCCGAGGTCGAACGCGTCTCCGTCTCGGCGCTGCACCGCCTGTCGCAGGTTGTAAAAGGCCATGCGGCCGATGAAGTAGGTGCTGAGCTGGCAACTGCTCTGCTTCGCCCGCTGCACCTTGCCGAAGGCTTCGCCCTCCGTCTGGAAGCCGCGTTCCGTCAGGAGCTTCATCGCGTCGGCGTCGCTCAGATCGGTGCAGTGCATCTTGTGGTCGAGGATCGCGTTCAGCACCGCGCGGATGTAGAACTTCAACTGGTGCAACCGCAGTGACAAGTCGCCGTCACCGTAGCCCTGATCGAGCATCATCTGCTCGGTGTAGACGGCCCACCCCTCGGCGTAAACGCCCGAGTAGAGCACCTTGCGGATGAGCGACGGATGCCGGTTGCCGTACTCCAGTTGCACGTAGTGGCCGGGGTAGGCCTCGTGGATCGTGAGGATTTGCAGCATCGAGCGGTTGTACTCGCGCAGGAACGCTTCGCGGCGCGGGGCGGGCCAATCGTCCGGCGGCGGGGCGACGGCATACAGGCTGTTCGCCTTGCTGTCGAGCGGCGGGGCCGGGTTGAGGTAGGCCGCGGAGAAGCCGCGCTGGAATTCGGGCATCAGGATCACCCGGCAGCGATCCGGATCGGGCAGCGTGAGGATCTTCTTCTCGGCGATGAAGGCTTTGATCTTCGCCACGGTCTTCTTCGCATCCTCGACGATCTCTTCGGGTTTACCGTGGTCCTTCCCGAGTTCGTCGAGGACGCGCTTCACCGTCTCGCGCCGACCGGCCGCATCGTCCGGCGGCAGCGGCTTGCCGGGGATCGTCTTGGCCCAGAGCTGCTTGGCGACGTAATACATTTCGCGCTCGACGCGCTCCGCCTCGGCCTCGGCGAGCTTGATGACTTCCTCCGCCGTGAACCCGGCGTCGAGGTCGTAGGTCAGCTTCTTCGCGAACTTCTCCTTGCCGATGCGCCACTCGCCGTTCGACCGCGGCAGCAAATCCTTTTCGAGGAATGTCTGGTACTCTTTGAGGGCGGTCACCGCGCTTTGACAAGGGGATGTCAGCGGGCTGGTCGCGGGTGTCTCGCCGGTGAGGGCGAAGATCTCCTTCTCGTAGAAGGCGATGGCCCCGAAGTTCCGCTTGATGGCGATCTCGGTGAGGATCTTGGGGCAGCGGCTCAGCAGCTGCTTGTCGGTCTTATCCATCGCCGCGGCGACCACCTTCGGCACGGAGGC
>JAYVTJ010000115.1:0-7345 GCA_043774415.1 Fimbriiglobus sp.
ATTGATCGCGATGCCGTCCGGCGAGTCGATCCTCGATTACCGGGATCGGGCGATTCTCAAGTTCTACGTCTATTCGGGTGCGCGCTTGGCCGCCGGGTGCCTGCTATCGGTTGCGGATTTCACCGCCGACGAATCGGGTGCGACGGTCCGACTCCGGGAGAAAGGAGATCGACGCCGCACCATCGGGCTGCACGTCGCTGCTAGCCAAGCGATCCAGGAGTACATCGACAAGGCCGAACTCACCTCCGGCCCGCTCTTCCGCTCGCAAAAGAATTCGCGGAGCGAAACGCTCGGCGAAGCCGGTTTGAAGCCGCTGGCCATGTACCGCCTTCTCCTCCGTTACCTTCTGGCCCTGCCGAATTCGACCCGCGAAGTGATCCGCATCGATGGAACGAAAACGCGGGTGTGCCTGTACTCGCCCCATTCGCTGCGGGCGACGGCCGCGACGCTCCTGCTCGACGCGGGCGTCGATCTCGTCAAGGTTCAGGAACTCCTCGGGCACCGGCACGTAACGACGACCCAAATCTACGACAAGCGCCGTCGGCACACCTCCGAAGGCGCTTCGCACGAAGTGCCCATTTAACGGTATGTCCCAACAATCACCGGCGTTTCCGCCCCGCTTCCAACATCGATCGGAAGCGCTATTGAGCAGTGATTCGACCAGAAACCGATGCGTTTCGTCGATTTCGTCTGTTGCGTCTGCTTCGTCCGCTGTGGTATCATCGAGTTACTGGGAGGATTTTGCCATGCCGATGCTCACGAATGGAACCGACATTATCTCGCCGAATTCGGTCGATGCCGAGTTGGCGAAAGAATCGAGCCGTTCGCTCGCGGCGCGACTCGGCCGCAACAACAACGGCTCTCTGCTCGAAGTGCGCGATGAAGTCACGGGGGAAACTCTGAAGCTTCCGACGCCCGCGGTGCGGGCGCTGCTCCACGTGCTGACGGAAATGGGTCAGGGCCATTCGGTGACGGTCACGCCGATTCACTCGGAATTGTCCACGCAACAAGCGGCCGACTTGCTCAACGTCTCCCGTCCCTATCTCGTGAAACTCGTCGATGAAGGGGCCATCCCGAGCCGGAAGGTCGGCGTGCAACGCCGCTTGCTCCTCGACGACGTGATCGCCTACAAGAAAGTGATGTACGCGAAACAACTCCAAGGCATGGCCGAATTGACCGAGCTGAGCCAAGAGATGGGCCTGTACGACGAACCCTCGAAATGATCCCGGTCGCCCTCTACGACGCCTGCGTGCTGTTCCCGCCCTCGCTGCGGGATTTCCTCGTGTGGCTGGCGATCACGGGTGCCTGCCGCGCCCGCTGGTCGGCGGAGATTCACGACGAGTGGATCCGCAACGTCTTGGTCCAACGCCCCACGGTTCTCAAGGCCAGTTTGGAACGCTGCCGAGAGTTGATGGACGGGAGCGTGCCCGATTCCTTGGTCACGGGCTACGAAGAAATCATGCCCGGCCTGGCGTTGCCGGATCCCGATGATCGCCACGTCTTGGCGGCGGCGATTCACGGCGGCGCGGATTGCATCGTCACCTTCAACCTCAAGGATTTTCCGAAGGCTTCGCTCGGCCCCTATCGGATCGAAGCGATTCATCCGGATGATTTCGTGAGCCGACTTTTGGAATCATCGCCGGTCTCGGTTTGCCTCGCGGCACGACGCCAGCGCGAGCTTCTGAAATCGCCGCCGAAGGCGGTCTCCGAACACCTGATCACGCTCGAAAATGTGGGCTTGGTTCAATCGGCCGCCCTGCTCAGGCCATTCTCGGATCTGATCTGAACAACATCGTCGCTCGCCCATCTCGTGGTCACACGCTCCGACGCCCATCCGGCAGCGTTCGGATTCGTTGCATGCTCGCAACTCCCGATGAACGGAACCGCACAAGATAGGCATTCGGGTAATTCCACCCGAAGGAGATCGTGTGATGCCGGTGACATTCACCAAGAAGCCGAAGGCTTCGAACGCGGCGGAGCCTGCTCCGCTCGTGCGGGGCGCCTCGCCCTGCGAAGAAACGCAACTCGTGACGTGGCTCGACCCGTCCAACAAGACGACGCGGACGCCCATCGGCTGGGTCACCGACGGTTCGCCGTCGATGACCGGGTTCACGGACGTGCAACTGAAAAGTGCGGTGTCCATGGTCGGGGAACTCGTGCAACTGCCGGCCACGTCCCGTTCCGTGATGATGAACGTCGTGCAAATCGGCACGCCTCCCGTGGCGACGGGCTTCTCGGAGATCGCCAAGTTCCGCGTGCCGGAATTGCACGTCGCCGATACGACGCCGCTTCACGCGGCGCTGGATCGAATGACGCACGACCTCGGCACGCTGTTTTCGGACTTCCGCGCCCGCGGGATCGAGCGGACGGAGAGCGTCGTGATCATCACGACCGATGGCTACGCGAACGGCGCGACGCACGAAGAGATCTACGAGTCGATCCGGAAGTTCCTCGAACTGGGGAAGAAGTGGTTGGTGACGAACTTGGTGGTCGGCGTGGGGAGCCAAATCAACGAACCGCTGCTCAAGGCTCTGGCGAACACGGTGCCGCCGATGCGGATCGACGAGTTGAATGCGGCCTGCCTGATGCCGTTCATCCAAAAGATCGCGCAGCGGGTGAGCCAGTCCCGTCGGGGACAGGCTCTCGAACTCGAACTCCCGGAGGGAATGGAGCCGATCGAGTGAGCAAAAAATGATCCTGTCGATTTCGACCGGCACCGCGGGCTTCGCGCTCGCGGTGTTTTTGTGCGCAATTCATCGAACTCGGAGTCATCACTCGGCCGGCATAGCCTGTAGCGCCTTCAGCGCGATCAAGGAGGCAATCACCCGCTGCTCATTCGTCAATTCACGGAAAGCCGGATGCGCTTCGAGCGTTTTGGCGGCTTCGTACACGATGGAACTGCACATTCCGCTGCTTCCCGAATCGAGCATGTCGATCAGCTCGATGCCATCTTCTCCGGATGCGATGCAAATGCCCCGGAAATCCTTCCGCGCCCAATTGAGGTAGATTTCTTCCTCGCTCCCTTCGGCCATCGATCTTTCGTAAACGATGCGGCGCAGTGCATCGCCACCTAGTTCGTACCATTCGGCCGGGGTCCTGCCGATGAGCGCGTCGAAAGCGGCATCGTGGGGATCGCTCGGAGCGTTCAGCCAAGCGTAATTCTGATCGAATGGATCGGTCGCGGGATCGAGCGGCGGCAGATTCAGTGATCGGATTGTTCCGGCTTCGAATTCGGCCATGAATTCGTCGTCGAGTTGTTTCGACTCGGCGGGATCGGTCTTGGGCAAAGGAACGGGGTCAACCATGATCTGCGACTCGCAATTGTGTCCAGCTTAGACGATTTCCCAGGGCGAATAGCGAATACGCTATCCCCCATCCATCAAGCCACAGCTTGACATGAGAAGGCAATACCATCGTCTGACCAGTCAAAGACGGCTTATTGCAGAGATGCTCCGCAAGCAGTTTGAGTGCGGATTTTTTCGATTTGGCGCGTCGCTTCGCGTCATGCGGATTGTAGAGGGCCTCCGGGCGGCGAGCCATGACCGACATGAGTTCGAGAATGATCTTGAAGACTTCCGGTGTGATCGGATCCACGCGATTGACGCCATCGTACCGAGACTTCAAGTGCCTCAACATAGAGGCGACCGATTGCCTCAGCATTTCTACATTGTCGGGCAAATTCAAACTCGCAAGGGGCCGATTTGCCAGCAGCATTTGAGCGACGAAGAATTTCTCCCCTTCGGCATAGTTGATCTCGTGCTTCCAGCGATGGACCGTGGCTCGATCCACGCCGAGTCTAGTACGCCAATCAGCGTGAGTGAAGCGTCGGGTCGTCGGGTCGTCCGTCAGGATTCGCTGGATCGCCATGAAGTATCTGTGACCGATCACCCGGAAAAACGTCGGGCGGAATTGCTTGTCCTGGAAATCGGTTACGAACTCCAAAGCCATCTCTTCCGAGATGGCTCCTTTTGTTCCGCGGTACAGGAATTCCACTGCCTCGACCGCTGATTGAGCCCAACTCTCCGGCAGCGGCAATGCCATCCGAAACTCCTGGAAAAAAACGATGACATGCGTGCAACACTCGGCCGCGGGCGTTTCGGATCATGCCTTCGATGGCCTCACTGCGGCTCGGGTGCTCGGCATCCCGAACGGACGATCGGTCACCGGCGAACCGCCGGGAACTCGGCACAGTTGCAAAGGTAGTTCTAGTGGAAGTCATCGGTTCCGTCTCCGGCCGACTGTATCGAACCGGGGCGCTGCTCGCGCGGGCCGGGGAAGGGGCCGTGTACCGGGTCTCCGGCGACGCCACGATCCTGCTGAAGATTTTCGACGTACCCCCGTCGGCCCGCGCCGTTCGAAAACTCGAACTCCTCACCTCGTACACGCCCAAACCGGATTTCGTGGCGCTGCCGCTGGAAACCGCCGTCGATGTCGCCACACGAGAAGTCGTCGGTTTCGTGCAACCCTTTTACCGCCGGACGGTGCCGATCTCCGCTGCCTTCGATTCGACCGGCCGCGCGCGGTGCGGGTTGCCGGATCAACTCGGGCATCAGGTGACACTGTGCCGCTTCCTCGCCGAAGCCATGGCCCGACTGCACGCCGCCAATCTTGTGATGGGCGACGTCTCGGATACGAACTTCCTCCTCGGCCGGAACTGGCTCGGTCGGGTCACGGCCATTTCCGTGATCGATTGCAACTCCTTGCAGATCAGCCTCCGCACGAATCTCGGTCACGAGGTCTTCACGTCCGGCGTAGCGACGGAAGCCTACACCGCCCCGGAAGTCCAATCGACCGACTGGTCGATCAGTCCGCGGACGGTCTTCTCCGATAACTTCGGACTCGCCGTGCTGTGCTGGCTGCTGCTCTTCAACGGCTCGCACCCGTTCGCCGTGGCCTCGCCGCGAAACGTCGATGTGCCGCCGCTCGGGGAGCGGATCGAACGCCGCTTGTTTCCGTTCGCCCCGGCGACGCCGCTCCCGGCGGGCTGGACGCTCTTGACGCTCGACCCGTCTCTGGGGGTTTTGCCGAGCGACCTCCGCGAAATGTTTTTCCGCACGTTCTCCGCGGAGGATGCGCGAGACAGGCCTACTGCGGACGAATGGGTCCGCGCCCTTCGCAATTGGGAGTCGAAGCCCGCGCCCGTCCTCCGCGATCTCGGCGCCTGGAAGCGTCTGCTCGCCAATCCGATTGCCAATGCCCCCGCGCCGATCCTGCGGTGGGGCGGACGCGGGCTGCTTCTGCTGGGCATCCTCGTCTCGGCGATTCTGTTGCCGGTCTTCCAAGACTCGTTTTTACCCGCGCCCGACTCCGATGCGAAACAGCCCTCCCCGCTGCTGAGCCCTTCGGCCACTCCGAAGTCCGCTCGCACGCGCTACGTGGACCGGGATGTCTTTCCCGAAGACTTTTGGATTCCCCAACCCCGCAAGAAGGATTGATCCCATGGCCGCCAAGACGCAAATGAAGCCGTTCTCGACGCGCTTGCCCGACGACGTTCGCGCCGCACTCCAGGCCAAGGCGCAGGCTTTGGGTCTGACGGAAAGCGATCTCGGCCGGATGATTCTGATCG
Organism: Fimbriiglobus sp.; assembly: GCA_043774415.1. GTDB lineage: Bacteria > Planctomycetota > Planctomycetia > Gemmatales > Gemmataceae > JALHQU01. The sequence continues at coordinate 5,567 of JAYVTJ010000115.1, forward strand.
AAAAACTCTCCGGTGCCGAATCCGCCGTTGCTCTCGTGAACGAATTGCGCTCGCTCGCCGCGCTGATCATCGCCGCGAACTCGGACACCATCGACATCGATCAGGCCCGCGAACTGGTGGCGCAGAACGCCGCGTCGGAAACGGCGGTGACGCCGTGATCAAGGTCGTCTTCCAAGGCAAGATTTACTGGATCGACGAGAAGTTTTGGAACGAAGTCCAGGCGTCGGGCCTCGACGCAGTTCTCGTGGAACGGCGCAGCGGTGTCGTGTCGATGCGCACCATCGCGCGGGACGAATTTACGAAGCGTTTTCCGGAGCGCGTCGCGGGTTGGTCCGTCTCCGTCCACAAATCCATTTCGGTCTTCGCGGCCGCGGCGTCGGCCGAAAACCGGGCGAAGGTGATCCGGGACTTTCAGGACGCGATCATCGCGGGCTTGAAGGTGGTCGTTCCGCAATTCACCGCGCGAACGGGGGCACAAGGGAAAATCCGCTTGCCCGCCGATGTGAGTTTCGTGGTCGCCATCCACGTCGAAGCGAACAACGGATCGCCGCAACTCCACGCGCACATCGCGATCCATCCGCGCACTCGGGTTGCGGGGACGGATAAAGAGTACGCGACGGACACGCGGGAACTCTATCGCCAGCGCAAACTCTTCCACGCGGCCGTCGGTCAGGAACTCGCTTCCCTGCTGACGCAATCGTTCCGGGCGCGGGTTTCGAAAACCGCCCACGGCGTTCGGTTGCCCGACGTTCCGCGTTCGCTGTGCGCATCGAGTTCGGGTCGCTCGAAGCAGATCGACGACTTCATCGCCCGGCACGGCTTCAAGAACACCCCCCGCGCCCGCAAACTCGCCGCGCTGGCGACCCGCGCCGACAATCCGGATCCCGCCCGGGGCCGCGATGATTTTCGGGAGACGATTCGCCGGTCCGGTTTTCGGAGCGAATCGATCTGCCGTCCGATCCCACCGAATCCGAAGCCGCACGACAACCCGAAGGCCGCCGACGCCCTCACCCTCGGGGTGAGGCGCGAAGCGCGCCGCTTGCTGCGATCCGTGCTGAGCTTTTCCCGCGAAGATCTCCTCCTCCGCGTCCTCGAAAGAGCCGGTGTCACGGCGCCGGTCGCGCTGTTGCAAACGGCGACGGACGCCGTGCTGCGAGCGCCGCACCGCTTCGGCCTCCGCATCGAGTTCGATAGCTTGGGCAAAACCCGATTCGCATCCGCGAAGCCCATCGCCCAATGGAAAGCCATCCGCGAACGGGTCGAATACCTCTACGTCGAAAACGAGAGCGCCAAACGTCCCAGCGGAGTGGCAAAGCCGACGCTCCCGGTCGTCCCCGCGCCGAAAGTTCTCACCGTCGCGCCAACTCCGGTTCCCAAGTTGTCGGCTCCGAAATCCGCTCAACCGCCATCGAGCGATCCTTCTCAAGTCCCACCGGCAGTCAAACCATCCATTCCTGTGGGTCCACCCCCCCCGGCCGCCGGCGGAACCGGACCGAGCCAAACCGCCGCTTCCCGGAAGGCGACGGCGACACCGGATCCATCGGCGACCCGAATCGCGCCACCTCAACCCTCCCCCGCGCAACCTGCGATTGGCCCGGCGCAAACGTCGGGCGCCACAGCGGCGAATGGCCAAGCCGGCCAACGGGCGTCGTCCAACTCCGGAACGGGTCCCGGCGCCGGAGAAAAACCCGAATGGCAGCGGACGATGAGCCATGTGTTTCGCTCGTACCGCATCGTCGGCGCCGTCGGTCAGCTGGGGATCGAAATCGCCGCCAAAGC
>JAYVTJ010000116.1:0-5016 GCA_043774415.1 Fimbriiglobus sp.
CGCAGGAGGCGCCACGCGATGTGAGTGTCGGCGTCGATGGTGCGGATGGAGGAGGCTTGCAGCAGTCCGCCGGCGACCTGCTCCGGGCGCAGTCGGGTGAGCGGGAAGATGGCCCAAGCCTTCTCCTCGGCTTCGGTGACCTCGTGTTCGCTGGCGCTCTCGAGGCGGAATACCTTCGACGATGCGATGACGCGGATGAGCCGGTGGAGGTCGAAGCCGTTCGCGGCGAAGTCGTCGGCGAGGATGGCGATGGCGGGGTGGAGGGCGCTGCCGCCGGTGCCGGTGGCACCTTCGGGTTCGAGGTTGTCGATGGGCGATTGCAGCGGCTGACCGCAGAGGAAGGCCCAGATGCGGTTGACGGTGGCGCGGGCGAAGTACGGGTTCTTCGGGTGCGTCACCCATGCGGCGAGTTGCTGGCGCCGCGTCCCCTCCTTCGGCATCAACTCGGGTGAAAAGGGCACTCGCGGTGTCACAGTGCGCATCAGGTCGCGCTTCTTGTCGTCGACTTGGTACTCACCCGGCGCATCTTGGATGCCGGCGAAGCCGAGGTGCGTTTGGCCGAAGAACGCGGAGAGCGATTCGAAGTCGTCCTGCTTCCACGCGGCGAATGGGTGGTTGTGGCATTGGGCGCAGTCGATACGGAGGCCGAGGAACGCGCGGGTCACTCGGCCGGCCAAGCGCACGGCGTCGGGCTGGTTGCCCATCTCGGGGCGGGAGGTCACGCTGACGAAATTCGTCGCCGGGTTGTCGGTCCAGAGTCCGCGCCCGGCGATGAGTTCGCGCACGGTGCCGTCGTAAGGGCGGTTCTGTCGAACCTCGTCGGCGAGCCACGAGGTGAACCGCCGACGGCGGTAGAGGAGGAAAGGTCCATCTTCGGTGCCGACGTAGGAGCGGGCCAAGCGCTCGGCGAAGTAGTCGCTGAAGCGGGCATCGTGCAGAATGTGTTCGATCCACCACGGCAGCCGCTCCTCCGGCGGCAGGCTCTCGAACTGGCGGATCTCTTCGAGCGAGGGAACCGTCCCCGTCAGGCCCAAGCTCAGCCGCCGGGCGATCTGGAGATCGGACGCCGGTTGGGCGACCTTCGCGCCGCCTTCGGCCCACTGCGAGTCGAACGCGGCATCGACGCCATCGACGGTTTTGCGGAAGCCGGCATCGCGGTAGATCGAGCCGTCGTGGATCGCGGCGCCCTTCGGTTGAGGCGGGGGCATGAGGTTCGCGCCGAGACCGAGGGCGCCGCCGAGCACGACGCTGCAAAAGAGGAAGTTCTTGGCCCACAGCATGGGGTAAACTCGAGGAAGGCGTGTGCTGGAATTACCGCTTCGAGGCAGCGCCTGTTTCACCGAATCGCGGTCGGGATCGAAACCGCACCGCCGCGATGGGGTATCCTCTCCCATGAGCCACCGCACCGCTCCGACGCCGCTGCCCCTCGCCCGTCCGCCCGAATTGGAATTCCCGCCGGACGACCCCATCATACCCGTCGCCCGCGCCATCCCCACGGTTTTACCGGCCGAGCGCATCCCGACCGCCGAACCGACTCCGCGCCGGCGCCGGCGTCCGGAAGTCGTCGAAGGCGATGACCTCCTCCAGCAGTTCGTCGCCGCCGGTCGGGGCTTTGCCCGATTCCTCGAATGGTGCTTCGGCTTCGCGGCGTTGCTCGTCGGCCTCGCGATTCTCGCGGCGATCCCGGTGCTGCAGTTCCTCACCCTCGGCTATCTGCTCGAATCGGGCGGTCGGCTGGCGCGCACGGGCCGGTTCTGGGAAGCGTTCATCGGCATCCGCCTCGCCGCGCGGCTCGGCGGCATCGCCCTCGCCTGCTGGCTCTTCTTGCTTCCGATCCGGCTGCTGGCGGACTACGCTTACACGGCCGCGATCATCGATCCGGCCGGCACTCAGACGCAGCTCTGGCGCACCGGACTCTTCGTGTTGATCGTCGCAACGGGACTGCACCTCGGCATGGCCATCGCGCTCGGCGGCAAGCTCCGGCACTTCGTTTCGCCGCTCAACGTTCTCTGGCTGCTGCTGCGCATCGTCCGCGGCGGCTACTACGCGAAGGCCCGGGATGCCGTGTGGGACACGGCCGTGAGCCTGCGCTTGCCCTACTACTTTTGGCTCGGTCTCCGCGGCTTCGCGGTCGGATCGATCTGGATCATCCTGCCGGTATCGCTCATCGCGCTCGGGCACCTCGACTCTCCAATCGCGAAGGTCTTCGGCTTCATCGGCGGCACCACGCTGATCGTGATCCTGCCGTATGTGCCGTTCCTGCAGATGCGGATGGCCGAGAAGAATCGCTTCGCGGAAGGGTTCAACTGGCTCGAAGTCCGGCGGACGTTCCGGAAATCGCCTTGGCTGCACGCCTTCGCATTCTTCGTGACGCTGCTGTTCGCGGTGCCGCTTTACCTGCTCAAGATCGAAGCGGTGCCGAGCGAAGCGGCGTGGCTGCCGAGCCTGCTATTCGTGGCGTTCATCTTCCCGTCGAAGGTGCTCACCGGCTGGGCGCTGGCGCGGGCGAACCGCCGGGAATTGCCGAGGCACTTCTTCTTCCGCTGGACGGGGCGGATGGTCTTCTGGCCGGCCGCGGCGGCGTATGTGATCGTGGTCTTCTTCACGCAGTTCACGAGTTGGAACGGCGTCTGGAGCCTCTACGAACAGCACGCGTTTTTGGTGCCCGTGCCGATGTTCAAGACGTAGTGCGTGCGGTGACAGCAGTACTCCGACGGGTGTCCTCGGCCGTGTGTTAGTCCGACGCGCCAGCGAGGAATTATCGCTTCCTCGCTGGCGTGTCGGACTAACAAGACCGGCACAATGAATTTGAAAGTGCTCCTAGTGTCCGTCCTTCGCATGGCTCCGCAGTGCCCGGACACACTCGGGGAAGAGCTCCTCCTGCTTCAATCCGCCCGTCTCATCGAACGGCAACTCGCGCGCTGCACCCACGACTTCCAATCCCTTCGTAGTACGCGCTTCCTCGATCAGCGGGGCGCTGACCCACATCTCGGCGACCTCCAGCGTGTTCGGGATCACCGCGAACCGAATCTTCTCGAAGATCGGATTCCAGCAGGTATCGGCGCAGGCCGCAATGCACTCGCGGTCGGTGCCGAAGCTGAACGGGAGCTTGCTGCGCCAGAGGAAACGGGCCGTCAAATTGTTCATTTCGAAGGGCCGGCTCCAGATGGCCTTCAGCGCCCGTGCGGTCGTGAGGTCGGCGATGCCGATGCCGGTGCCATTGCCATCGCTGTCCGGGGAGATGTCTAAGCAGCCGATGCGCGTGATCTGAGGTTTGTTCGTTTCGAGGTGCGGATGCCCTTCGATGAGTAACCGGCCGACGACGTTCGGATCGATGCCGGCGCCGCTGTAGTTTTTGCCACACTCGCCGATGATGAGCACGTCGAGTTGCTCGAACGGGATCCGGCCGAGCAGACCGAAGGCTTCCTTCAGCAGGACCGGTTCGCGGGTGAAGAGGTCATCGCGATCGACGACTTCGAGCCGAGCGGTTTGCTCGCGGGCATTCTCGAGGATAGCGAGGCCGCCGAGGAACTTGGTCTTCTCGACGAGCACCTCCGCGGTTTCGGGCATCATGTCGCGCAGGCCACGCATGCCCCAGCGGTGGTGCTGGTCGGCGCCGTGCCGCTTGCCCAATCCGATGACGAGCATTTTTAGGATGCCGCTTTCGAAATCGCCGCGGAAGTCGGTGTGCGGTTTGATCCGCGCCACCGTCACGAGTCCGTCGGCGGCGAGCGCGTTCCGGTCGTGCCAGACCGGTTCACCCCAAGTGTTGGTGCCGACCTGCACGGCATCCATGTCGGTCTTCACCGGCACACCGAGATGGGCTTCATCGATCTGGTAGTGGGCGAGCAAGCTGCGCTGACCGTCGGATGTGGCGCCGCCGTGCGATCCCATTGCCGCGACGACGAACGGCTTCGCCCCGAGGTCGAGGAACGCATCGACGGTCGCTTTCGCCAGCAGCCCGTGATTCTTGATCCCCCGGCTGCCGCAGCCGACGGCGATGCTCATGCCGGGTTTGATCCGCGCGGCGAGCTTCGAGTTTTTCCAAGCGCGGCGGCAGGAGTCGTAAACGTCGGCGATGGACGGCTGCGGAGTGGTTTGGCGGATGAGTTGGACGGCGGGGATCTTCATGGCTTGCTCGGGAGCGTGACGGCATGCGTTCGTTTTAGTTCGGCGGCACGAGTTGGCCGGTAAGTTTGCGGGTGAACTCTTTCGCCCCGTCCTGCATCAGGTGAAACCCGTCGGGCAGCGCCGCGTCGCGTCCCCATGTCCGGCCGTCGAGAAACGGTACTCCGCATTCGCGTTCGATCCGCAAGCGGTAGTCTTCGGACAGTTGGATCGCTTCCGGCGGCTGGAGTCCGCGGAACCGGGTCGATTCCGGAAGCCCGATCAGCGTCGCGGGAATGCCGAGTTCCCGGCAGCGCGCCAGTAGCGCGCGGAGGGCTCGATCCGCAACCGGCGCCACCGAGTAGTCTCGGTAGAGCGGTGCGTAAAACGCGGCGACGTCGGGCCAACCGCGCTCGACCTGCTCGGCGGTGACGTTCGTCCGGCCGGGGAGCCAGCCCCAACCGTCGAGCGTGGACCACGAGCCGTCGTTCCGGTCCTTCCACGGCATTGAATCGGGCCAGCTCCGGATGAGCAGCTCGCGCCGGAGATGCCACGCGGGAAAAATGCGGCTGGCCCGCAGGCGCTCTTTCGTCGCATCGGGATCGGTGAAGAACCGATCGACGATCGGAAGGTCGGCGGAGCGCAGTCGCTCCGCGTTGATGCGGCGATCTTCGCGATAGGGGCCATCGCCCCGGTAGACGGCGGGCCAAAATTCGATCAGCAGCGCATCGGGTTTCACGCCGTCTGCGAGAAGCCGTTCGAGCGTGAGGAGTTGGAGGATCGGCCCCGCACCGGACATCGACATGTTGAAGAGCAGGGGCGCATTCTCGGGATGGGCGAGCGACGCTTCATAGACATCGGGGCGGATACCAATCGCCGTCCGCGAACTGCCGAGAACAATCGTGAGTT
>JAYVTJ010000117.1:0-1669 GCA_043774415.1 Fimbriiglobus sp.
CTCAGATCGGTGCGGTATTTCGGATACGCGAAGAACGGCACGCCGAGGATTTCGAAGCGGTTGCGCTCGGCCACCAAGTCGCGCTGATTGCCCGTGTCGATTTCTCCCGTGCCGGCCTTCCGATAGGGCAGTCCGAAGATATTCCGACGCACGACGGTCTGTTCCGTGATCGTCGCTTCCCGGCTGCGGATCGTGAAGACCGGGTCGGCGGGGCGCTTGCTGGAAAACACCAACGTGTCGAAGGCGCGGTACTCGTGCGGCCCGAGCCGCCACAGTTCCGGCGTCCGCAAATGAATCGGGTCGGCCGCCGCCGAGAAGTTGGATTCGAGGTCGACCCCGATGGCGACGGCTTTGCTCTTCTCCAAGTCGTAATAGAGTTCCTCGGCGCGGATGGTCTGCTCGCCGCTCGAGCCGTCATCGCCGCGGGTCTTCACGACTACGTTGCCCGAGCAATAGAGTTCGATGGTCGTTTTCTTCGGCTTGTCCTTGTCGGCCGGTTCCCCACGCGCGGTGTCGAGCCCGCCCAAGATGTTCGTTCCCTTCTTCGCCCCTTTCACCCAAATCACCGCGTTGTCGGTGGCGAATTCGATCTCTTTTTGCGGTCGCTTCGGATCGGCCGAGAGCATGACCACGTTGACGATCAACCCGCCCGTGTACGTGATGCGCTGGACGTCGTCGCCGATCGGGTCGACGACGTAATCGTTCAGTTTCCCGTAACGCGGGGCGAAGCGGATGATTTGATTCGCAGATGCGGGCAGGGTCACACTGGCGCCGTTGGGCAAGATACCCTCGGGCGTCGGCGACGGCAGTAAGGGAATGGTCGGTTGGAGGACGGTGCGCGTCGTCGTGCCGGGCAACGGAGTCGGGATCGACAGCGCTTCCGTCCCGGGCGCTTCGGATTCGAAACTCGGCACGGGCGGCAACGGCAACGGCTGGGCGCGGAGGGTCGCGGAGCTATCCCACGCGGCGATCCCCACGGTGCACACGATCCACGTCCAGACTCCGGCGGGCCACCTTGCCACACTGCCTCCGTCTCGCGCCGCCATCCCGAGGATCCATCCTTTGGGTCGCGGACTATAAACCGACGGCGCATCCTGTCAAGCCGATCAGGGCGGGGAGTGCTACGATTTCGGGAATGTTCAAACCGCCGCCAATTCCCGCGGCGCCGCGGCGCGGCTTTTCTCCCGGTCGGCGCGGTTCTCGTTCAACTTCGGGTGGGGCACCAAGAACGGCCCGGCCGCGAGGTAATCCAAGTTGCCGAGCAGGAAGGCCCGCACCGCGTCTTGCGGAGTGCAGATGATCGGCTCCTCGTGCATGTTGAAGCTCGTGTTGATGACCACCGGAATCCCCGTGCGGCGCTCGTAGGCCGAGATCAGCTTGTGGTAGCTCGGGTTGCTCTGCGGCGTCACTAACTGCGGGCGGGCCGTGCCGTCGACGTGCACCGCGGCCGGGCTGTGCCCTTTCATCCAGTCGGTGCAGTCTAACGTCACCGTCATTAACTCGGCGGTCTTCTCGCAACCGGCCACATTCTTGAACAGCTTCGGCGCGGCCTCGGCCAAGCAGCTCGGTGCGAATGGCATGAACTCGGTCCGGGCGAGCTGGTGGTTCAGCCACTGGTTCACTTCCGGATCCTTCGCCGGGTAGAGGACACTGCGGTTGCCCAAGGCGC
>JAYVTJ010000118.1:0-4141 GCA_043774415.1 Fimbriiglobus sp.
CTCAAATCGCGGGGTTCGCCCGGGTCGCCGCAGAACGCGAGCCTCTGACACTCGTCTGCGACGATCTCGAAGACGAGGGTTCATACGTCCCGCCGCCGCGCCAAAAGCCGAAGCCGAAGCCGAAGCCGATGCGTCCGGCCGCGCTGCCAAAGCGAGACAAATGGAAGGATCAACTCGACGCTCTGCGCCGGGCCGTTTCACCGGTTCCCCCCGATCCCTACAAGCCCGCAGAGCCAGCGACCGATCGTCGGGCGGTTCTCATCATCGATCTCCAGGCCAGCGAACAGGCCCGGAAGCTCGTGATCGACCTGAATACGCGCGAACGGAAATCGAACGGCGAATGGGGGAAGCCGCAATCGAAGTACGTCTCGGTCGGCCACATCGAGCAGCTGGCCGACCCGCTCGACCGTCGCCTCGTCGCGTTCCTCGTCGGCGCCGAGCGCCAAGAGAGTTACTCGTACGGCTATGACTCGGGCCAAGGGGGCAGCCGGTACCGAGTCGCCGGGCCTCTGCTCGACGCGCTCCTTCCCCTGCTCGTCGAGCCGGGACGAGTCTTTCTCCGCCGCGCCGGGAAACCTCCGCTGCCGCTGGAGGAATTGACACCCGACCTCGATCCGCCGTGGGTGCTGAGCATCGGCGTCGCGTCCGACGCCGCGGCGGAGCAATGGGTCCTCGCCGGGAACCTGCGTCGCGGCGACGAGGCGATTCCGCTCTCCGAACCGGAGTTGATCGTCCCCGGGTTGGTCATACGGAACGGGCGCTACGGCCGGTTCGACGACGCCGGGGCGTTCGCTTGGGTGCCGTCGCTCCGCAAGATCGGCCGGATCGCCGTTCCCGCTTCGGGCTTAGATGAACTGGTCGTGCAGTTGCTGCAGTTGCCCCGCCTGCCGTCGCTTGAACTCCCGGAGGAACTCGGCTACTGCGAAGTCGCGGTCGCGCCGAAACCCCGTTTGGTCGTGAAGCCGCAGGTGGGCGACACATACGGCCCGCCCATGCTGCGCGCCGAACTGTCGTTCTTATACGACGGCGTCGATTTGCCGCGACATCCACTCACCCGGGGGTTTCCGAAGGGCGAGGGCAAGCGATTCATCCTGCGCGACCCTGCGGCGGAACAGGCGGCGGAGCGGGTGATGAATCGCTTGGGGGTCCGACCCGCGTGGAGGCGGGGCGAACATCATTTCGAACTCAAACCGTCGCTGCTCCCGAAACTCGTAGCCGAGTTGGTGCCCGCCGGATGGATGGTCGAAGCCGACGGAAAACTGTACCGCAACGCGGGCGAGCTGACGCTGAAAGTCCGCAGCGAGCAGGACTGGTTCGACCTCGAGGGCTCCGCGAACTTCGACGGCTGTCGGGTGCCATTCCCCCGCTTGCTGGCGGCGCTCCGCCGCGGCGAGTCGAGCATCCCGCTCGACGACGGCAGCTTCGGCATGGTGCCCGAAGACTGGCTGAAGAAGTACGGCCTCCTCGCCGGGATGGGCCGGGTCGAAGGGGACTCGATCCGCTTCTCGAAAGCGCAGGTCGGCGTCCTCGATGCGCTGCTCGCCTCGCGGCCGGAAGTGACCTTCGACAAGCGGTTCGCCAAGGCCCGCGATCAGCTCCGCAAGTTCACCGGCGTCGCCGCGGTCGATCCGCCCAAGGGGTTCCGGGGGGAATTGCGGGAGTACCAGCGCGAGGGTTTGGGCTGGCTCAGCTTCATCCGCAAGTTCGGCTTCGGCGGCTGCTTGGCCGACGACATGGGGCTGGGGAAGACCGTACAGGTGCTCGCCCTGCTCGCCGGGAAGCGCAAGGGGCCGGCGCTCGTGGTCGTGCCGAAGTCGCTGATTTTCAACTGGAAACAAGAGGCCGCGAAGTTCGCCCCGAATCTGAAAGTCCTCGATCATACCGGCACGGCCCGAGACCGCACCGGTTCGGCTTTCGGAGAGTTCGACATCGTGCTGACCACCTACGGCACACTCCGCAACGATGCCGATGCCTTCGCGGCGTTCGAGTTCGACACCTGCGTGCTGGACGAATCGCAGGCGGCGAAGAATGCCGCGACCGAGACGGCCAAGGCCGTTCGCGTCGTCCGAGCCGACCACCGCATCGCCATGAGCGGCACACCCGTCGAGAACCACCTCGGCGAACTCTGGACGCTCTTCGACTTCCTCAACCCCGGCATGCTCGGGCGCGGTCTGGTCACCGGCGCACTCGCCGGGTCGATTCGCAACCCGGACGCCGAAACTCGAGAAATGCTGGCGCGGGCACTCCGGCCCTACATCCTCCGCCGGACGAAGGACCAGGTGGCGAAGGATCTGCCCGAGAAGACGGAGCAAACCGTCTACTGCGATCTCGAACCGGCCCAGCGCGTACTCTACGACGAACTCCGGACGCACTACCGGCAGTCGCTCTTGGCCCGCGTCGATACGGTCGGATTGGCGAAGTCGAAGATCCAAGTGCTGGAAGCTCTCCTCCGGCTGCGCCAGGCGGCGTGCCATCCGGGGTTGATCGACAAAGGTCGAAAGGCGGAGACGAGCGCGAAGCTGGAGATCCTCCTCCCCCAGCTCCGCGAACTCGCCGAAAGCGGCTGCAAGGCGCTCGTCTTCTCGCAGTTCACTTCGCTGCTCGCCATCGTCCGGGACCGGCTCGATGCCGAGGGGGTGAAGTACGAATACCTCGATGGCAAGACGGCCGATCGGGCCGCGCGGGTGGAGAAATTCCAGACCGATCCGGCCAGCAAGCTGTTCCTGATCAGCCTGAAAGCGGGCGGCGTGGGGTTGAACCTGACCGCGGCGGAGTACGACTTCCTTCTCGATCCGTGGTGGAACCCGGCGGTCGAAGCGCAGGCCATCGACCGCAGCCACCGCATCGGGCAGACGAAGCCGGTGTTCGCCTACCGATTGATCGCGAGGGGTACGGTCGAGGAGAAAGTGCTGGCGCTCCAGCAGAGCAAGCGCGCCCTCGCCGACTCGATCCTCAGCGGCGACGGCCGGCTCATCACGGACCTGAAGCGCGCAGATTTGGAAATGCTGCTGGGGTCTGATCCCACTGGTGCGCCCTTTTCCCTTCGCTAATTCCTTTTCCGATCACGAGCTTCGTGGGAGTGGTCTATAACACGCGGCGTCCGGCTGGCATGAGCGAGGTTCCTGACATCCTGTTCACCCGGCACGGACGCCGCGATGCACGACTTTACCCGCTTGGCTCTCGCCCTGTCCACCCTGACCGAAGCCGCCGCCGCCCTGCGTGAGATCGACGATCCCATAACCGAGAGCCGTTCGACCTTTGCAGCAATCGTCTTCGAGTTCTTCGCGACCGGGCCGTCGCCTTCCTCGGTGTTCGACTTCGAAACCCGCATCGCGGATTCGGTGCGTGAACTCGGCCGCCGGGTGGTCGAGCGCGTTTACAACCGGCTCGAAGGCGAGGCCGCGACTCTGCCGGCGAAGATCCGCGTCGACGGCGAAGAGTACCGCCGGTCGAACGAGAAGACGCCCCATCGCCACGTCGCCACGCTGCTGGGAACGATTGCACTTTGGCGTCACGGCTACCGCCCGTCGCACCGCGCCTCGGCCGAGGCGACGGTCTTCCCGCTCGAAGAATCACTGGGTCTGGTCGGCGGCGCCACGCCGGCTTTGGCCGAAGCGGCCGGACGCTATTTGGCCGAAGGCGGGGCGACGCAGCGAACGGCGCTCGACCGCTTGAAGTCGCACCACGGGGTCAGCTGGGGGGCCGAGCGGTTGCGGGCCGTGACGGCCGAGGTGGCGCAGTCGATGGCCTCGGTCCGCCACGAATTGCAGGTCGAACGGGTACTCGACCTGCTGCGACAAGCCGATGTCAGTCGCGGTTCGACCCAGCCGGTGCTCAGCGTCGGCCGCGACGGCATCACCCTGCGCGAATCCCACCGCAGCTTCTACGAGGTGGCCGCCGTCGGCACGGTGACGGTCTACGACCGGGGCGGGAAGCGACTGGGGAGCGTCTACTTGGCGGCGGTGCCCGAGTCCTGTCAGCCGACGATGAGCAGGCACCTGACCGAGTTGATCGAAGGCGTGCTGACGGCGTGGGACGGGCCACTGCCGCGCTTGGCCTACGTCACCGACGCGGGGGACAACGAGACGGCCTACTACCACCGCGTGCTGCGGCCGATGCGGCACCCGCGCACCGGGGCGAA
>JAYVTJ010000119.1:0-4951 GCA_043774415.1 Fimbriiglobus sp.
GTTCACCTCTTCGAGGTGCTCGTGGTAGAGGTAGTGGTCGGCCTGATTCTGGATCGAATCGGCCTCCTGCTTCAAGAGCTGCGGATAGGCCCCATCGGGGCGAATGGCCGTCGCGAACTGGTTGAGTGTGGCCCGCGCCGCGACCGCTGCCTTCTGGATTTTGAAAGCGTCCGGGGGTGTTTCGCCGGCGGCGTCTAGCAGCCCGCGGATGCGCTTGCTCAGCTCGTCGAGCGGGAAGAAGCCGACGAGTTCCTCGGCCGCCGTAGCCGTCAGCGCGGCGCGATTCTGGAGCTGCTCCGCAGTCAGCCGGCCCGCCGCGATCGAGTCGAGGCTCTGGCCGACACCGGTCAGCAGTTCCACGATCCGCGGATTCGCCGGGCCGACCGACTGCGCGAGGAACTTCAGCAGCGCCCGCGCTTGCTGAATACGGTCTTTCGGGGCGCTGAACCGCGCCGCGTGGTAACGCATCATGTCGCGGATCATGCCGCGCATGTGCCAGCCGGGGTACGTGTTGTACGAGACGTAGGCGATGCCGTGGGGCGTGAGCTGCGTGCCGCAGATCTCGAGGATTTTCAGGCGGACATTCTCGGGCACCCACGAGAAGACGCCGTGGCAGATGATGTAGTCGAACTGCCCGTAGGCCGCGTCCACGTCCAAGATGCTGGCGTGCTTCAGGATCACATTTTCGAGGCCGAGCTGCTTGACGGTATCGAGGCCGTCCTGAATCTGACGGGCGGAATTATCGACGCCGACGAACTGGCTCTCGGGGAGGTAATCGGCCATCGGGATGAGGTTGCCGCCCGAAGCGCAGCCGAGTTCGAGCACGCGGCACTTCTGCACCGGCGTCGGCCGCAGGCCGAAGAGCGTGCCGATGGTGAAGAGCCGATTCGGGTGCGACTGCGCGAACGGATGGCTCTCGTACGGGATGTCGTCGTACGGGGTCTCGCGCGCGGGCGCCAGAAGCGAATCCAGAGTCGAGAGCGGATCGGGCATGAGGACCTCGGAAACCGACCGGGCACAGCAGGGGATACTGTCGATATGCGATGGGAAAGGTCAAGGGGAAGTGGGGTGAGGTGGTCCCGTTCCTCGGATTTGATTTTGATTCCGACCGATCTCGGGATACCCCCCATCGAAATCAAGCCCGGATTATCGGTATGTGCTTAGCGCCGCAACGACTTGCGATGATCGAAGTCGAGGAGCGATCCTACCGGCCGATTTCTGCTTTCAGCTTTCAGTCGATTTCCACACCCCCCTCGCTGAAAGCTAAAAAACGACCGAAAGCACAACCCGATTTTCGGTACGAGCTCAGCGCCGCAACGACTTGCGTCCGATTTCGCAGGGCCATAGGCTTCGACCCACTCCGCGCAGTTGGACCGAGTCGCGGAACTTCACCAGATTCGTGACCGCGTCGGCGGTCGTGAGGGGGTGGGCGATGCCCATCCGCGCTGGCAACGGTCGCCACACTTTCGGTCACGCATCGAGACGCTCGACTCGGGAACTCGGGTAAGCTCGATCAGGGAAGTGCCAACATCGGAACTCTGGCGAGTTGCGCTCCAGAACCTCGCTCACTCGTCGTCGGGGAGGGTGATGGGCAGCTTCACCGTGAAGGTGGCCCCTTTGCCCACGACGCTCTCGACGCGGATGCGGCCGTGGTGCTGCTCGATGATCTGCCGGCAGACGCTCAGACCCAAGCCTGTGCCGCCGCGGCCGTGCTCGTCCGGGGCTTTCGTCGTGAAAAAAGGTTCGAATATCTGCCGCAGGTTCTCGGGGGAGATGCCGACGCCGCTGTCGGCGATCTTGATTTCCACGGTGTCCCCGGCCGCGTTTTCGCCGACTTCGACCCGCATCCGCCCGCCGCTGGGCATCGCCTGCCGGGAGTTGATCACGAGGTTCACGAGGATCTGCTCGATCTGCCCCGGCACGATGGTGGCATAAGGGCGACCGTGGAACTTCTTCTCGAGCGCCACGCGGTGCTTGGCCAAATCCTTCTCGGTGAGCATCAGCACTTCTTCGACGAGCGCGATGATGTCGGTGCGCTCGCGGCGGGCGGCGTTGTTGCGGGCGAAGCCGAGCATGCCGTTGACGATGCCGGAGGCGCGGTGGCTTCCGCGCAGAATCTTCTCGAAGGCCTGGGACTGCGCGGCGGGGTTCTGGCCGCGGGCGCCGAGCTTGGCGTAGTTGATGATGGTGGCGAGGATGTTGTTGAACTCGTGGGCGACGCTGGAGGCGAGTTCGCCGACGCTGCTGAGCCGCTGGGCCTGGAGGAGCTGCTGGCGGAGGGCTTCGATTTCGGTCGCGGGCGCCGCCGCGTGCTGCGGGGCGAACACGTCTTGACTCGTCATGAACCCATCCCCTGGCCGCGGGCGAAACAGTCCGTCCCGCAGGAGGTATCGGCAGCGCCGGTTGTAGCACTTCATCCGAAGCGCGGGAAAATGATCCCCACGAAATCGGGGGAATTGTTGAAGTGTCAAGATCAATTCGATCAGCCTTCGGAACGGACGGCGGAGGGGATTTGCGAGGTTCCGGGGAGGCTCCGCAAGTCGGCGATCCCCTCGGGAATGTGCAACAATCGCTCGGGGTGCCAGTGGCCATCGCCGCCGGGGACAAGTTCGGAGACCGCGGCGTTGCCCACTCGGCCGAGCTTCTCCCAGCCCCCCGCATCCCAGCCTTTCATCAGAGTCAGCAGCAGTACCTTGCAGACGATCCCGTGGGCGACGATGACGAGCCGACCGCCGCCGTGCGGCTCGATTGCCCGGCGCCAGCCCTCGTGGAGCCGGAGTTTGAGATCCTCGAACGACTCGGCTCCATCGGTCGTGTACAGGGTGTTGCCCCCCATCCACGCGCGGACGGTCTCGGCCCACGGCCCTTCGGCCAAGTGGAACGGCTGGCCACTCAGGGTGCCGATCATCCGTTCGCGCAGCAGGTGCTCCCGCGTCTGTGGAACAGCGCATTCGCGGGCGATGGGCGCCGCAGTTTGAACGGCGCGGATCATCGTGGACGAAACGACCGCGGTCGGTTTCAGCGGGACGAACCAGCCGCCGAGGGCCTCGGCTTGGCGGAAGCCGTGCTCGCTCAGGGGCACATCCGATTCGGCACCGTTGAGGACGTGCGGTGCGGTGGTCTCGGCGTGGCGGAGCAGCCAACCGCGTTCGGGCAGAGCCATGCGGATCAGGTTCTCCGTTCGAGGGGCCAGGGGTCGGCGACCTTCCCGGTGCGACCGATCGATTCCGCCCCGCAGAGCGCGCACGTATCGGCCAGCGGGCCGAGCAGCGTCCGCACTTTGGCCGGATTCGACCGCGTGATCGTCTCGGCCAATGGGAGCAGTTTATCGACGCGGTACCGGAGCCACGCCGAGAAGACCGGGATCATCTCGCTGGGCAGTTTGCGATCCAGATTGATGAACTCGCGGCCGAGTTTGAGAATCCAGCCGCTTCCCCGAGGAGAACGGCCGAGGTCGATCGCGATGTCCGGGTCGGTGAGGAGCGAGTTGCCGATCACCAGGCCGCGCGGTGTGAGCAGCACGTCGCCGAGAGTCCGCTGGACCGCTTCGGGCATCGTC
Organism: Fimbriiglobus sp.; assembly: GCA_043774415.1. Lineage (GTDB taxonomy): Bacteria > Planctomycetota > Planctomycetia > Gemmatales > Gemmataceae > JALHQU01. The sequence continues at coordinate 3,560 of JAYVTJ010000119.1, forward strand.
AGCTTCAGCAGCGCATCGGGGCACGCCACAAGGATCTTCCGGCTCGCGGCCGGGGACTTCTTCGCGAGTTCGAAGAGCGTCACCGCGGGACCGATGTGCGCCCACGGCTCGGAGTTCTTCCCGCGCCAGACGGCGCAGGCCATCTGCAGCCGCATCGGCGTCGGCATCCCCATCGCCATGCGCAGCCACGGCAGGTACGGAAACATCGCGAGCATATCCTGCGGCAGCAGGCCGCTCTCGAAGGCCGAGGCCATCAGCAGCAATGCGAGCCGCCGGGCTTCGCCCGACCCGAGCACCATCCGGTTGGATGCGATCTCGGCGAGGTACTCCGCGGATTCGACGGTTCGTTCGCCCGGCCAGACGGCTTCGAACATCCGGGCGAGGCCATTGACGCGATCTTTGCCGAGATCGGTTCCATCGGCCACCTGCAGAGCCTGAGCGGCCGTCAGCAGTTGGACGAACGCCGAGTCGCCATCGGCCCGTGCGGCCGTCGCTTCGATCAGACTTCGCACTGTTGCGGTGCGCTCGCCCGGTGTCCCCTTCCCGAAGCTCGTCAGACAGAGTCGAGTCAGGAAGCGCACCGTGGCGACTGTGGGCGAAAGATTCGCCGCGATCTCCCGCCAGGCGACGTCGACGCACCTCACGGCCGGCGGCGGCAAACTCGGCCGGGTGGACCGCACGGCGGCGTACAGTCCCCCGCCGAGGATCGCGAGGAAGACCGCCAAACCGAAGGGCGGGGCGACGCGGAAGGGGACGATCCCATCGGCGATCAGGAAAATGGCGAAGAACGGCAGCGCGACGAGCACCGAGAATCCTCGCGGGCCGAACTGCCGCCGCGTGCCGGGCAGAATGGTCCGCGCCGACTCGGGCGTTCGGATTTCGACGATCCGACTGCTCGCCGTTTCGCGGACGAGCACGCTGTGCCCATCGCCGGCGATCCGGTTCGACCCGAAGGCGAGCGGCGGCGGCAGCGGCGGGATGCGATCCGGACGCGGAGCGAGGCAGACCGGGCAGAGGACAAAATCCCCCGCGCTCGCCGCTTCGACGAGCGGAAGCGGGATCGTCGCGGTCGAGCGCTGCCGCGCGGCCACGGCCTGCAACACCTGGAGCGGGGCCGAATCGGGGTAGTAGTTCGCCGTGGCGCGGAACGCTTCTTCGGGCAGGGCGAGCGAACGATCCGCGGAGGCGCGCTCGACCACCTTCTCGACGACGGACCGCGGATCGAGCGCCTGGCCGCGCTCGAAGATCAGCCGGTGCTCGAACCAGAGATGGACGATCAATTCCGGTCGCGTGAGCTTCACCCGGCACTTCGGGCACTTCAACTTCACGCGGGCTTCGGTCGTCCGGATCATCTCGTCGAGCGTGTCCGAGCGATCGACCCGGCTCTGGAGT
>JAYVTJ010000120.1:0-3504 GCA_043774415.1 Fimbriiglobus sp.
CGACCGTGCTGTTCGCCGGGGGCTGGTCGTGAGTGTGGTATGATCGGGGAACACCCCGAGGAACGACGAATGCAGAAGTGCGACCTGTGCAAGAATCCCGAAGGATCGACCAACCTCGAGCCGAACGGCACGGGCGCGGTCATTTGCGGCAAGTGCATTCGACTCCGGCACGACGCCGAGAAGTGGCGGCATCTGACGGAAGCCCCACGGGTTATGATCCCATCGTCCGAAATCTCCCCATTGCCGGTGCCCACCTATCGCACGGCGCTGGCCGAGAAGATCCTGCTGACGACCATACCGATGTTTGCCGAGCTATTCGAGCACGGTAGGGACGGAGACGAAACCCGCAAATACGTGAGTCGGGAACTGCCGCAGTTCGTCTGGGGGCTCGCCGACGCCTTCCTCGCGGCGTCCACCGCGCCGTACGAAAACCCCATCGGCGACCCGCAGCATCCGACCGACCCGCAGACCGGCCAGTTCGTCGCGCGTGTGGAGGCACCCGCCGGATGAACACCGCAGCCCTGAGGGAGTGGGTCCAAGCGTGGCGGGCCTATTGCCCATCGGGTGCCGAGGGCCGCACATGGCGGCGCGAAGCCCGGAGGCGGCACCTCCGGGGCGCGGTGCATATCTTCAACGCCCTGCCGAGGTATCCGGGGACTGAACTGGCATACGAGGAGCAAGTCGTCCGCACGTTCAAGCGAGCGCTCAGAGACGCCGGGGTGAGACTTCCGACGATGAGCGAACTGCTGCCGCTTCTCGCCGCCCGATAGTCCCCGTCCCCGCAGGTTCCCCCGCCGCCGTCATGATGACGGCATGGCCGATTTCACGACGGCATTCAGCATCGACAGCTTGGGTTTGCCTTCCGTCGCCAACGTCGCCCGCGACCCGGCGGCGCAGCGGCAGCGCGCGATCACGCTGGAACTCGCGCGCCGGAATCTCCCCGGCCCGGCGACGACCGACCGCTACGCGCAGGCGTCGCTCGGCTTCAAGAACGGGGCCTACCTCGCGATCTCCGCGCTCATGGACGGCCTGCGGAGCGCCGAATTCACGATTCAATCGCGGGGCCGGAATTCCAAGTCCCTGTCGATGACGGCGAGCAATTCCGAGTGGCATCCGGTCGAGGAAGACCACCCGGCCGCGAAGCTGCTCCGGCGTCCGAACGGCACGCAGACGCTCGGCGACTACTTGGCCGAACGGATGATGTGCCAAGCCCTGTTCGGCACATCGCTCGAATGGGTCGTGCCGTCGGTGGCCGGCCCCCCGTGCGAACTCCACATCCTCCGGCCGCAGTACGCAATCGCACAGGCTTCCATCCGCAAAGAATATCCGTGCGGCTGGTATCAGCTCACGATGCCGATGGGGGGGATGCACGGCTTCGGCTACGCCGGCGTGGTGCCCATCGACGGGCGCGAAGTCCTCAAGCACAAATACGGCCCGAATCCGATGTATCCGTGGGATGGGTACACGCCCCTCATGGCGGGTGCGGAGATCTACGACGTCTTCCAAGCGACCGTCGAGAGCATGAAGAACGCGATGGACAACGGGTTCAGCCCGGACACCGTCGTGAGCATCGGGGCGGGGCAAGATCAGGAACTGGCGCGGATGCAGGCCGTCATCGACGGCCGCTACACCGGCAAGGGGCGCGGCCAGCGCACCATGCTGACGGCGACCGATTCCGTCGATGTTCAATCCCTCAACACCGCTCCGAACAAGATGGGGTTCGGCGAAACGTACACGCAGGGCATCAACTACATTCTCGCCAGCTTCGGCGTGCCGCCGATGGTGGTGGGATTGGAGGAAGCGAATTCGTACTCGTCGCTTTGGGCGGCCCAGAAGCAGTTCGCGATCGGCAAGATGGGGCAGGTCATCAAAGCCCTGTGCGAGTTCTGGACGGTCTTCCTCATCGAAGAGCACTGGCCGGATTGCAAGGTCGTCGGCGAACTGCCGAAGATCAACGACGACGAGAAGGATCTGGAGCGCATGAGTCTGCTGGCGGGCCAGCAGGCGTGTTACGTCAACGAACTCCGGGCCGCGAACGGCCAGAAGCCGTGGGACGGCGGCGATGTGACGCCGATGGAGTGGCAAGCCGCCATCCAGGCCAAGATCGCCCCGCCGCCTCAGCCGGGGATGCCCGGCGACCCGAACCAACCGCCGGCGCAAGGAGGCCCGCAGGACGCCGCCACGGACGCGCCGGCGGGTGCGGACAGCCCCCAGGATGATTCCCCCGATGCGTTCCCGCACAGCGTCATGCAGAGCGTGCTGGGGGCGTTCGGCGTGGACGGGTCGGGGATCGGTGCGGATGGTGCGAATGGTGCGATGGACCCCGAAACCCTCGCACCTTCGGACCCCCAGACGGCCGCGATCACGAAGAGCCTGCGGCGGTGGCTGAAGGGGTTCTCGGAATCCGCGCATCCCCGCGACGACAGCGGCAAGTTCATCTCGGCCCACGACCTGCGCGAGGCCACGGTCAACCCGCGGAAGGCGAAGGAACTGAAAGCCTCCGTGACCGATCCGGAGCAGCGCAAGAAGCTCATGGCGGCGCTGGGGGAGAAGACGGGGCAGGAGCGGCTGAAACCGGGGGGTTCGCGGGAACTGGTGTCGGACCATCTCGAGGACTATGCGAAGCGCTCACGGGGCGGACTGAATGCGCTCGTGAAAGACTTGCACTCGGATGGCGATCCGAAGGCGTTCAAGACTTCGTTCCGCGAGTGGGCCAACAAAACCCGCAACCGGCTCCTCGGCACGGTGAAGAGCGAAGCGGATCGTACAGTCGCCCAACTCAAGGCCGATTATCCCGACGTGGACGCGGAGCACTGGAGCGATCTGCACGGGGACCTAATGACCACGGCGAAGGAGCACATCGACCCGGCTCTCACGAATCTGGCCGCGACGCTTCAGGGCCACTTGAACGACGGCCTCGACGACGAGCCGTCCCGCGAACTGCGGCAATCGGTGAACGACGCGCACCGCGAACTCGTGACGGCGGTCGGCAAGCCGATGTACGACGAGCTGTACGACATGCTCGAGCATTACCTCGGCAACCTGAAGACCGGCAAAGAGGGGTCGATCCCGGTCAAGCGGACGCACCCCCTCGGCCGGTACTTCAAGGCCTGGACGCGGGGCACGTCGTCCGCCGGGCACACCACGGCCACCGACGGCACCAAAGTGCTCTACGGGCCCGAGGCCGAGGCCGCGCTGAAGGCGCAGGACGCCCCTGTAGCCGGGAAGCCCGCACCTGTCCCACTCACCGACGAGGACCGCAAAGCCATCGCCAAGAAGTACGGGGCCGGAATCGACCTCGCCGGCTTTCACGACCAGACGGGGGCGCCGGTAAACCCGAAGCCGTCCGCCCAGAAGCTCGCCCCGACCCCGATCCCCGGCCACGACCCGTCTCAGCTCACCGACGAGTTCGACGAGCGGGACGCGAAGCCGGGGGATGCCACGCGGAGCTTCGGCGGCGATGCCGGGGCCACGAAGACGCACCCCGTCGCCAAGCTCGCCCAC
>JAYVTJ010000121.1:0-2434 GCA_043774415.1 Fimbriiglobus sp.
TGGAGGGTGCTGCTCGGGGCACCCCCATCCTTCCCCGCCCCGGCGCTGCTTTCACACTCCGATCCGACCCGCTGTTGCAGGGCGCGTCGTCACTTCACCAGCGCGGCCAGATCCCAAACGCCGATGATCGACGTATGCTCGATCCGCTGCGCCTGCGGCTGTTGAATGAGGGTCTGGACCATTTGGAACGGGGCACTGTCGGTCTCCATGAGAATTCCTCCGTGGATCCGCTCCGGCGTCAGATGCGACGGCGATTGGGTTTGAGAGCGCTCGACGATGGCAAGCTCGTGCCGGCCGGGCGCGAACGCGACGGCCAAGTCGCCCGACCCGCGGTTCCAAGTCTTGAGCGGCTTGCCCGATTTCGTCTCCCACACCACCGATTGATTTCCACCGCTGCGGTATTGCCAGCCGAACATCAGTTTGCTGTCGCCGGAAAAGTCGATCACATCGCTGTTCTGGACATCGTCCCCGCCCAAGTCGACGATGACATCTCCGGTGCCGGCTCCGAGCAGTTGCGGCCGGATGGTCTGCACGGCGACCATCGGCAGCGGTTGTCCCGGTTGTGGAACCGCACCGGGCTGGACGGTCTGGAATTGGCGGTTCCAGCTCGCCACCGCCACTCGGCCATCGGGCGACACCTTCGGACTGTTCCCGACACACGGGTTCGGCGCGGGTTGCGGGAATGTCCGCTCCCACTTCTCCTTCTTGCCGACCCGGTCGAAGCATTGAACGACGTGCTCCTCCGCCGTCTGGAAATGCGCGAAGACTTTGCCGGAAGCGGGGTGGACCACGGCCCCGAGGAGGGTCGCATTCGGCAGATCGAGGGTCATCCACTCCTCAGCGATGTCGCCCGTTTTGGTACTCAACCGGAGCACTTTGCCGATCTGCTGCGGCTGGCCGTTCGGCTGCAGCGCCGCGCCGGCCCGCGGTTCGCTCACCACCGCGCACAGGCTTTTGCCATCGGTGGAGAACGCGAAATGAATCGGATTGTCCACCTCCAAGCTCACGACCCGGTCGGGCTTCGGTTTCTTCTTGCCGTCGAGCAAGTCTTTGAGAGTCCAGTAGCAGAGGCGGGTTTCGGCATTGATCCGCGCTGCCGACACCAGGGCGTACAGCTCGGTGCCGTCCGGGGTGACGCCGAACTTGCACATCCCGCCGACCGGGAGTGCGATCTCGGCGATCGGCTTGGCGGGGGAATCGTCGCCCAGATGATCGCGGCCGATCACCAGTGCTTTGTCGTCCGTCACGACGATCAGGTGTTTGGCATCGGGCGTCCAGCACACTTCTTGCACGCGCTTGTCGAGTTTTATCGTGCCGAGCAACTTCGCCCGCGGCTTCGGCTTCTCGTCGGGCGGTGCGGGGGCGGCAAGAAGCGGGGTGGCCAGCAGGAGGGCAATCAACAAGGAACGGGACATCGGATAATCTCGGTTTGAGAGTTGTCGTTTCAAAATCGATCCGAATGCAAGGGTATCTGCTCGACGGAATCAAAGCAAGGAGTCTACCGACGAGGAGGTTCGAGGAGGCCGGAAGGCGCAGCCATACGCGTCGGAGGGTGCCGCTCGGGTTACGCCCAAGCTTCTCCGCCCCGGCTTGATACATTTTCCACACCACTTCATCCGACACTTCGGAGAACCTCCATGCGCGTCTGTCTCATCGGCTTCGCCATATCACTCGCCGCCGCGGTCGCATCCGCCGCCGAGCCGAAGCCGCCGAATATCGTCTTCATCTTCTCGGACGACCACGCCTACCAGTCGATCAGCGCCTACGGCCATCCGCTGAAATTGAACACCACGCCGAATATCGACCGCATCGCCGGGGAGGGGATGCGCTTCGACCGCTGCTTGGTTCCGAACAGCATCTGCGGGCCGAGCCGGGCCAGCGTGCTCACGGGCAAGTATTCCCACATCAACGGCTTTTACAACAACGGCGCCGCGAGCAAGTTCGACGGAGCCCAAACCACCTTTCCGAAGTTGCTGCAGAAGGCCGGGTATCAGACCGCGATCGTCGGGAAGTGGCACCTCGTTTCCGATCCCACCGGGTTCGATCACTGGCACATCCTGCCGGGCCAAGGCATCTACTACAACCCGCCGATGATCCGCGATGGCAAACGGGAGTCGAACACGGGCTATGTCACCGATCTCATCACCGAGTTCAGCCTCGACTGGATGAAGGCCCGCGACAAAACGAAACCGTTCCTGCTGATGTGCCAGCACAAGGCCCCGCACCGCGAGTGGGCGCCGGCCCTCCGCCATCTCGGCCACGACAAGGACCGCGATTACCCGCAGCCGGATACGCTCTTCGACGACTTCGCCGGCCGCGGCAAGGCCGAGAAGTCGCAGGACATGACGCTGGAGAAAACGTTCACCGCCTTGGACGCCAAGTTCGTCTACCCGCCGGGGATGACCGAAGCCGACAAGAAGAAGTGGGACGAGTA
>JAYVTJ010000122.1:0-2169 GCA_043774415.1 Fimbriiglobus sp.
GAGCATCGATCGGACTTCAGCTTCGAAGAACTGGCGGAAGCGGGGGGCGATGGCCGCTTCGTCCTTGATCCGCTTGATGACGACGCGGGCTTTGGGATCGTCGCCGACTTGGGCGAGGAAGACGTGGGCGTTGCTCCCCTCGCCGATGAACTTGCGGACGCGGTACTTGCCGAGGAAGGTCCGGCCGACGTAGGCGTCGGCTTCGTGGCTGCGCGGAGCGGGGGTCAGCGCGATCGGCGCTTCTTCGACACGTTTGGCGGACGACCCGAAAAGCCGCATCGGTCGGAACCTCAAATCCTTCGGCGGTGCCGAATCGGGAGCGCACATCCGGCCTGCAACCGTAGGTCGCAATCGCCCTCCGGGCAAATGGGAGCGGCGATCAATCGCCCGAACCGCGAGAATTCGCGTCCCAGCGATAGCGGATGCGTTCCACAAATTCTTCACCCGGCGCCAGCTTTCTCCAACCGCTGTCGATCCCCGCCGCGGCCAAGTCCGCGGCATCGGTCGTGCAGGTATACGGTTCGATGGCGACCGCTCGGCGATGGGGAGGCGTGAAAAGCAGCACCTCGCGGAAGGCATCGCCCGCTTCGATGCTCAGGACACCCATCGCTTCCGGATGGCCGAGCGACGCGAAGGAATTGCAGCTCGCCAGGGGAACGCCGAAGAGCGTATCGAGTTGGAGACTCCCCACCGCTTTGGGCTGGCGGAAGTCGAGTGCGGCTCCGGGGATCTGTTTTTTTCCGGTCGGGAACGCCCCTTCGGTCTCCCAAAGTTCCGTGGTCGGGCAGGTCAGGATCATCTCATCGGCCTTCGCATCCGGCGCATTGGGGCAGGCGAAGTAAGGATGGAATCCGAGACCGAACGGATAGGGCGTCGTGCCGGGATTGCCGACCGTCACTCCCACCGCGAGTTCATCGGCCTTGAGCGTGTATTCGACGTGGATCGTGCAATCGCCCGGCCAGCATCCGAGCAGCTCGGGACGATCCACGGACAGTCGAAACTCGCCCGCAATCTTGGCGGATACCCCATCGGCCGAGTGCCCGACGACCCGCCATGGCGTCTTCGGTGTGAAGCCGTGAATCGCGTGCTGGCCGGTCGATTCGTTCAGCGGCAATCGATACTCGCGCCCCTCGAACTTGAACCGGCCCTGCTTCATCCGGTTCGGGAACGGGAACAGAATAGGATGACCGCTCCGCGTGGCGACGGGGTTCTGCTCCCAAGTCGGATCGCAGTAAAGCAGATCGCCGAGGGTGCCGTCGGTTCGCGGCACCTGCCAGCGCAGGCAGTTGAAGCCGAATGCCGGCCAGACCTCGGCCCGCGCCGTGCCTTCGGTGTTGAAAAGTTCGTAGACGGTGCTGGTCGTCCCACCGGCGGTCGCCTGGCGGGTGCGAATCTCGAAGGCCATCGTGTCTCCTTCGGAAAGAAGTCGGTAGTGGTCGGTGGGTCGTGGCCTTCTCAATCCACTATCCACCATCCACTCCTGCCGCTGCTATCATCTTGTCTATCCACTATCCACTGACCACCAACCACTCCATCTCCCATGCCCACGTTCGCCGCGGCCGCGCTCCAGCCCTTCGTGCAGCATCTCTTCGTCGCGGCGGGAGTGCCGGCCGACTCCGCCGCCACCGTCGCACGGTCGCTCGTCGATGCCAACCTGTGCGGGCACGATTCCCACGGCGTCATGCGGGCACCGCAGTACATCGGCTTCTTGAAAGATGGCAAATATCACGCGAACCCGCCGCTGACGGTGCTCCACGAAACGCCCGCCGTACTCGCCACCGACGGCGGTTGGGGCCTCGGCCAAGTGCAAGCCTACCGGCTGCTCGATCAGTTGATTTCCAAAGCCCGGCACCTCGGCGTCGCGGCGGGGAGCATCCGCAATTGCGGGCACATCGGCCGGCTCGGGGAATATGCCGAGGTCGCAGCCGGTCACAATCTGGCCTTCTTCGCCACGGTGAACTCGCACGGCGCCGGCCGCCGGGTGGTGCCGCCGAATGGGATGGAAGGGCGCATCAGCACGAACCCCATCTGCATGGGCGTGCCGACCTCGTATGAACCGGTCGTCCTCGACTTCGGCACGAGCGCGGTCGCCGAAGGCAAGGTGCGGGTGAACTTTCAGAAGAAGGAAGCGACGCCGGAAGGCTGGCTCATCGATAGTGAAGGCCGACC
>JAYVTJ010000123.1:0-1920 GCA_043774415.1 Fimbriiglobus sp.
AACATCCCGCAGCCGAGGAGTTGCATGTACCAGGCGCCGCCGCCGAGGAAGGGCGTCCAACAGGTGATCAGGAAGAGCCAGCCGCAGAGCGACCAGAAGAAGGCGAGGGTCGGATAGCGCCACGGGCCGTGCGCGTCGATTTTGCCCTCGTCGGCCGTGCGGAACTTCCACTGCGGTCGCTCGTGCAGCATCCGGGCGACCGCCGTCGCGGCGCGCTCGGTCAACCCGCCCAGTACGAAGCAGAACCCCAGCGCGACCGAGAAGAGGGAGAGGTACCCGATGAACTCCCAGTTGAGCCACGAGAGCAGCTTGTCGAAGTTGTCGGCGGTCATGAGCGACCGGGCCAAGCCGAGCGAGAGGATCAGGCCGAGGACGACGGCGATGAAAAAGGAGACGAGCTGAGCGCTGTGCCGGACCTTGCGATCTTCGGCGAACGCGGCCGCGAAGTGCCCGCCCCAGATCCCGGCGAGCACGATCGAGACCAGCGTGCTGAACCAGTACGACGAACCGGGGCCGGCGCTCGGCAGCGGCGCCAGGATCGCTTGGAAGATGTAGAGCACCGCGCCGGCCGCGAAGAACCCGCCGAGCACGGCCGAGCGATTCAGCGGCCGCTTCGGCATCGGCCCCGTCGAGACCCACTCCTCCGCTTCCGGTTCCGGCAGCGGATGGACGACCGGCGGCAGCGGATGGACGATGGGCGGAAGCGCCGTCGCCGCCGGCAGCGCCACGGCGACCGGGACCGCCACCGCGCGTGCGGGGGCCCGGACGAGCAGGAGCGGCGAGGGTTCCACCACGACCCACTCGGAGCACTTGGGGCACTTCACGGGCGTCGGTTTGGCCGGGAGCGCTTGCAAGTGCAGGCTCGCCGAGCAGGACTTGCAGACGACGGTGAATGCCATGGAACCTCGGCCTCGCTGCGGTGGTCGACGCGGCAATTGTAGTGAGTCGCGCCGGCGGAACCGATCCCGACCAATGCGATGCATTCGCTGCACATTTCGCCGAGGGCGCATCGGCCTGCGCAAGGCGCGGCAGCTTTCCGGCGCGATCCCGTGAAGAACGTGTGAACTCGTGGGATTCGGCGCCGCCTCGAGGCGGATCCGACCGCTTCCCGCCCGTTGGCACACCCGTTGCAATCGTCACAGCCGCTCCCGGCCCTTCGCCGGTGCAGCATCACTTTCGCGGCCGGTGAACGGGTCGGTTACCGCCGCGGAAAAACGAAGGCCGACCCCAGGAGCTTCTCCGATGAACGCATTGCTTCTCACCGCCGTCCTGTTCGCCAGCGCCGAAGTCCCGGACGCGAAACCGGCCGAACCGGCTCCGACGGCCAAGATCGACGCGGCCAAGTCGCTCGACGGGAACTGGATGGTGGTCTGCTACGAGAAGGACGGCAAGCCGATGCCGGAAGCCAAGGACTGCCAAGTCATGGTCAAGGACAATGTCGCCACCTTCACCTGCAAGGACGACAAGAACAAGATCGTCTCGCTCCGCCTCGAGTGCGGTGAGAAGGGCGCCATCAAGACGACCGAAGTGGCGAACACCGGCAGCGATGCGAAGCCGGACGCGAATGCCAAGACGATGACGGGCGTCTGCGTGAAGACGGCCGACTACTTCGCCATCTGCGTCCACCCGGCCGATGCCGACAAGGATTCGACGGTGGGCTGCACCGTGGTCCTGAAGCGCGCCGCCCCCGCCGAGAACAAATAAGCGGGATGGACTTGGAAAACGAGAGAGGCCCGGCGTTCCGCCGGGCCTCTTTTGCGTCGGGTGGCCCGAGTTCGCCCACCGATTCTTCCGCCCCGCGGCGCATCCCCGCGAAAAGCGCACTACGGTTCCGTCACGATCCGTTAACACTTTCCCGCCGGGGCCAAACCGTGACGGCCGCTCTGTTCGAAAACGTGGGCAAAACCTACAAGTCCGGGG
>JAYVTJ010000124.1:0-5756 GCA_043774415.1 Fimbriiglobus sp.
CCCGCCCTCAAGGGCGGGGCGGCCGTTCTCGTCCGGTCTCAATCGGCACAATCGGAAAAATCCCGAGACGGAAACGCCCCATCCGAGCATAATGACCCAGTCAGCGAATCCGCAGCGGTGGATCGCCGCGGTGCTCTCTCCCCTTTTTGTTCAGGAGTTCAACGTGCGGTACAAACTCGGGTTGGTCGCCCTTTTCGCAATCGCCCTCGCGTTCGCGGGGTGCAAGAGCAAAGAGCAGACGGAAGCGGACAACGCCGCGAAGAAAGTCGAGCAGGACAAACTGCAGGGCAAATGGAAGGTCGTCTCCCGGACCGGCGACGATGAGGAAGATGTCGATGCCCCGGCGCCGACCGCCTATTACGTCATCGAAGGCGATACGATGAAGTTCGTCTACACGGGCAACGACGGCAAGGTCGAAGAGTACAGCCGCAAGAAGATGACCCTGATGACGGACAAAGATCCGAAGCAGGTCGATCTGACGTACCTGGACGAGAACAACAAGCCGATGAAGGAGCGGAAGGTCAAGAAGGGCTTCACCGGCAAGCGGAAGGTCTCCACATCGGACATGAAGGACGTTGCCGTGTACAAGGTCGAAGGCGACAAGCTGACGATGGCGATCAGCTTCGACGACACGAAGCGGCCGACCGGGTTCAACGCGTCGAAAGGTTCGTCGAGCTACGTGCTCACCCTCGAAAAGATCAAGGACGGCACCGAGAAGCCGGCCGAAACGCCCGCTACCAAAAAGAACTGAGCCGATTCGGGCTGCCCGAACGAAACGCCCCGCATCCGCGGGGCGTTTCCGTTTCAACCGAAGAGCAGCAGCACGTTCCACGGCGGCGTCTTCTCGAATTCGCAGCCCATCTCGAAATGCTCGCCCGTGTCCTTGCAGTTGCGGACGATCACCGTGACCCAAGGCGTCGATTCCGGAGCGTGCGCGGCCCGAATCTGCATCGAGCTGCCGGTGGCCATGCCGGCTTCGAGGGCCAACTTCAACCCACTCGTCGAGCGGTCGAGCACGTAGCCGGGGTTGGTCCCGTTCTCGAAGGCCGGCGACGCCGCGACGATCTTGACCGGCGTGCCTTCGCGGCGGAGCGAGCCGCGCCGATCGGACAGCGACCCCTCGTCGGTCACCCACGACGATTTCCGGCCGACGAGCGAGGCGAGGGCGAGCTTTTTCTTGCGCTGCCCGCGGAACAGGAGGAAAACCACGAGCGTCACGGCCAGCGCGACGAGGACGGGGAGGGAGAAGGGCATGTGCTCGGGCGCGAGGATCTTGTTGAACATGGCGGTGTCCGGCCCGGCTGATGGAATGGTTCCGCGCCAAGCGTAGAACAGACTTCCCAGCGAGTGCGGAAGATTGCGCGCGTTTTCGCCTCTCACGAAAAAACCCCGGCCGGGCCGGGGTTTCGTTTCGCCACTGTGATCCCTCGTCTCAGCGGGTCACCGGGAGGGTGCCGAGGCGGAAGTTCATCTTCTCGGCGCTGGCCGAGGTTTCCACTTTGCCCCAGTTGTAGCGGAACGTCACATTGCCGACGGCCGTGATCTCGCCGGTGCCGGGCATCACCTGGAGCGTATCGCAGGAGCCGTCGCCGCCCGGCATCGCGAACTTCACTTGGCCGCAAGCTTTGAGCGTGGCTCCGCGCTCTTGCATCGCCGACGCGACATCGACCTTGTTCGAGGTGACCTTCAGCACGACCTCGTCGCCGTCGCGCACTTCGAACTTCGGATTGCCCTCGTCCATCTGGAGCGTGACCTTCAACTTCTTGTCCGAGGTCGCCGGACGCGACGCTTCGACTTGGCGGAGGCCGGGTTCGGGAAGCGGTGCCGGGATGGGCGGAGCCGCGACCGGGGTGGGTACGGGCGGGATCGCTCCCGGGGGCGTCGCTTTCTCGGTGATGGAAATCGACGGCCGGTCGGTTGGCAGCGCTTCAGTCTTAGTCGGCAGCGGGATAACGGACGGAACGAGGTCTTTGACGAACTGCTCCGGCGTGACGAGCGGCCCGGTGTAAACCGGAGCCAACGGCACCGTTTGAATCGGCAGAGGCACTTCCGCCGGAGTCGTGACGCCCACGGCGGGCTTGGTTTCGACCGGCGGAATCAGCGGGATCGTCGCCGGCGCCTCCGACGCCGGCGCCGGCAATTCGGGCGGAGCGACTTCGACTCCGGGCGCGATCGCCTTCGGTTTGGCATCGGCCGAGCCTTTCGGTTTGGCGTCGGGCACAGTCGGCTCTTGGCGATTGGCGGTGCCGACGGATCGGCAGGCCGGCTCCGCGAGTGCGGCGAACCCGCAGACGGAGATGCCGAAGACGCCGGCGAGCAGTTTCCAGCGGGTCAGAGTCATCGGTCGAATCCTCAACGGGGAGGGTGGGGGTTGCCACCCGTTCGGGACGCGACGTATAGCGTCCGAGAAGGGCCGTGTCAGCGCGGATTCCACCGTGAGCTTCCGGGAACGAAACCACCGGCCGCGGGGCCGGTGGTTTCACTGTTGCGTCGGATCGGCGATCAGACCAGTTCCGTCACGAGATCGCGGTCGTCGAGGACGTACATCGGCCGGCCGCTGCCGTTCGGGAAGGTCATGCTCGGGTCGATGCCCATCGCCTTGTAGATCGTGCTGAGCACGTTCGGCACCTTGTAGGGGCGATCCTTGGCGTACTCGCCGCGGGCCGAACTCGTGCCGACCATCTGGCCCATCTTCAGCCCGCCGCCGGCAACCATCGCGCTCATCACGGGCGACCAGTGATCGCGGCCCGCGTTGCTGCTGTTGATCTTCGGCGTCCGGCCGAATTCGCCCCAGCTCACGGTCACGACGTCGTCCTGCATGCCGCGGTCGTGGAGGTCTTGAATCAGGTTCGCGATGCCGCGGTCGAGGACGGGGAGCTGCTGCTTGAGCGTTTTGAAGTTATCGCTGTGCGTATCCCAGCCGCCGAAGCTGAGGGTGACGCAGCCGACGCCGGCTTCGACGAGCCGACGAGCCGTGAGGAACTGCTCGACGCCCTTGTAACGGTCGCGGGTGCGGGGGTCTTCGTTCTTGAGGTCGAGGGCTTTGCGGACTTCACCCGAGGCGATCATGTCGAACGCTCGCTGGGCGAAGACGTCCATCCCCTTCATGCTGCCGGTCTGGTCGATGTCCCGCCGGACGGTGTCGAACTTCGACAGGAGGTCCCTGCGGTCGTCGAGGCGATTCGTCGTCACGCCCTGGGCCATTCGCAGGTTCTGCGTGCCCTGGCCTTCCGAGGTGAACGGGCGGTGGGCGACGCCGAGGAAGCCCGGCTCGGTGCCGATGCTCATCCCGCGGAGCGAGACGAACGGCGGGATGTCCGCATTGCCGTTGCTGAGCTTGCTGACGACCGAGCCGAAGCTCGGGTGGCTGCCGGTCTTGTTGACTTGCTCGCTGAAGCCGGTCATCACGGTGCTGTCGCTGTGCTCGTCGGTGGCGACGATCGAGCGGATGACCGACATCTTGTCGAACATCTTCGCCTGCATCGGCATGTACTCGGACATCTGCACGCCGGTCACGTTCGTGCCGATGGGCTTGAACTCGCCCCGGAACTCGGCGGCGGCGTCCGGCTTCATGTCGTACATGTCCATGTGGCTCGGGCCGCCGGGCAGGTAGATCATGATCGCGGCTTTCGGGGCCGAGGTCGTCGCCGATGGGTTGGCCTTCTTGGTCGCGGCTTGGACGCGCAGGACGTCGGCGAGCGTCACGCCCGCGCCGAACGCACCGAGCTGCAGGAAATTGCGGCGCGACAGACCATCGCAGAACTTCTGGCTCCGACCGAGAAAGGAGAGCATCGTGGGCTCCAGCGGGGGAAGGGAAACCGGGCGGGGGTGGGCGAGAGATACTTCGGCAGTTGCAACAAAGATAGCCCAGCGCATCCGAGGGAGCAATCGGAAAATCGGGCGATTTCCAAAAGGGGCCGACGGGGTAGAATGCCGGCGGGGCGTCGGTGTCGCAGGAGTGTGTCGATGAGTGCGTTGCGGAAAACGAAGCTGACGGTGCAGGAATACCTCGCAATCGAGAACGCGGCCGAGTACCGGAGCGAGTTCTTCGACGGCGAGATGTTCGCGATGGCCGGAGCCACGGCTCCTCACATTCGCATCACCCTGAGCTTGGCCGCCGAACTGCGGGCCCGTTTCAAAGGCGGTCGCTGCGAAGCGCTCCCGATCGATCAACGGGTCAAAGTCGAACGCACAGGCTTGTATACCTACCCCGATGTCGTCATCGTTTGCGGGCCGATCGAGTACTCCGAATCCGATCCCCTCTCGCTCATCAACCCCGTCGCGATCATCGAAGTGCTTTCGCCGTCCACCGAGAAGTACGACCGGGGTATCAAATTCCGCAGCTACAAGCAGATCCCGAGCCTCATCGAGTACATCGTGGTAGCTCAGGACGAAGCTTTGTGCGACCGGTTTATCCGTCAGTCCGATGGTTCCTGGGGCTGGGTCTCGTTCGTCGGCCTCGACGCCGAACTCGCGTTCACGTCGGTGCCCGCCCGAATCCCGCTCGCCGAGATCTACGCCGGCGTGACGTTTGAATAAGCTAGTCGCATCATCCCCGCCGAAAGGATCACCCCGGTGTCAGCCGACCGCATCACCGATTACCTCTCGCAATTTTCGCAGGCCCGTTCGCAGATGACCGAGCAGCTCGGCCGGGTCGTCATCGGCCAGGCCGAGGTCGTCGAGCAGATCCTCGCGGCCGTGTTCACCCGCGGCCACTGCCTCCTCGTCGGCGTGCCGGGATTGGCGAAGACCCTCATCGTCAGCAGCATCGCGCAGATTCTGGATGTCGGCTTCAAGCGCATCCAGTTCACCCCGGACCTCATGCCGTCGGACATCACCGGGACGATGGTGCTCGACGAGAACGAGCAGGGGAAGCACGAGTTCCGCTTCGTCCGCGGGCCGATCTTCGCGAACATCGTCCTCGCCGACGAAATCAACCGCACGCCGCCGAAGACGCAGGCCGCACTGCTCCAAGCGATGCAGGAGCGCGAAGTGACCGTCGGCCAGGACACTCACAAACTGCCCGAGCCGTTCTTCGTGATCGCCACGCAGAACCCCAACGAACAGGAAGGTACTTATCCGCTGCCCGAAGCGCAGCTCGACCGTTTTATGTTCAACATCAAGGTCGATTACCCGTCGCTCGAAGAGGAGAAGCGGATCGTGAGTCAAACGGCGAAGGACGAGGTGCCGGAACTCTCGAAAGTGCTGACGGGCAAGGCGATCATCAACTTGCAGAAGCTCGTGCGCAGCGTGCCGGTGAGCGACTTCGTCACCGATTACGTCGTGAAGCTGGTGCGGGCGACGCGGCCTAAAGATCCGACTTCGCCGGAGTTCGTGAGGCGGATGGTCGATGTCGGCGCCGGTGTCCGGGCGGGGCAATATCTGGTGAGGGCCGGGCAGGCGTTCGCGGCGATGGACGGTCGCTTCAGCGTGGCCGTGGACGACATCAAGAAAGCGGCGGCGCCGGTGCTCCGCCACCGCGTCGGGGCCAACTTCCAGGCTCAGGCCGAGGGGAAGACGAGCGACGACATCGTCGCCGACCTGCTGAAGAGCGTCGGCGAAACGGAGCCGGCCAAGTACGTGGCGACCGGCGGCGCGGTGAAGAAGAGGTTGTGATGAGCTAGAAGTTCAACGGAACAACGGAAGCGCGAATGGACACATTTGTGCCGACAGCCTTCCGTGCAGTTTCCCTTCAGCGAAGCCACAAACACAGCAGATACCGGCTGGTCGAGTGCAATCCCCGCAACACTGCAATC
>JAYVTJ010000125.1:0-6392 GCA_043774415.1 Fimbriiglobus sp.
TTGAAGCCAAGAAATCGCTCTGCGACGTGGTGATTCTCGACACCGCTGGCCGGTTGCAGATCGACGACGATCTGATGAACGAGCTGAAGCAGATCGACAAATCCTGCAAGCCGGACGAAGTTTACTTGGTCGTCGATGCGATGATCGGCCAAGAAGCGGCCAATGTCGCCAAGGCATTCCACGACGCACTCGAACTGAATGCCTGCATCCTCACGAAGTTGGATGGTGACGCCCGCGGCGGGGCGGCGCTGAGCATCAAGCAGATCACCGGCGTGCCGATCAAGTTCATCGGCGTCGGCGAAAAGGTCGACAAGCTCGACGAGTTTCACCCCGATCGCATGGCCCAGCGGATTCTGGGCCAAGGCGACATGATGAGCATCGTCGAGAAGATCGCGAGCTTGCAAAAGGACGTCAGCCAAGAGGAATTGCAGAAGCAGCAAGCCAAGCTGGAGAAGGGGAGTTTCACGCTCGACGACTTCCGCAAGCAGTTCGAGATGATCTCGAAGATGGGCATGAAGAACATGATCTCGTCGATGCCCGGCATGGCCGGGATGATCCCCGAGGGCGAAGACCCCGAAGCGGCGCTGAAGCGCGTGCAGGGGATGATCGACAGTATGACGAAGAAGGAGAAGGCCGATCCGGACATCATCGACATGAGCCGGCGGAAGCGCATCGCGACGGGGTCGGGGATCCAGCCGCAGGAGATCAAGCAGTTCCTCCACCAGTTCGGGCAGATGCGGGCCATCATGAAGCAGATGGCGAGCATGAGCATGTTCCAGAAGCTGAAGATGATGTCCGGGATGGGCAAAGCCGGAGCGTTCCTCCCCGGAGGCATGGACGCGATCAAGACGAAGGGGGACACCGGCCACCGTAAGAGCGCGAAAGAGCGGGCCGAGGATCGCAAGAAGAAAAAGAAGAATCGGTGAGGTCGTATATCTGAGCCGGAAGCGTGAGCGACGCCACCTGTCAATTTCGAGCACGAATGCGCACGGACATTCCAAGGTAGCGTCGCTCACGCTTCCGGCTCAGATGATCCACTCAATTACGGTTGCTCAATGTCGAAGTCGAAACCCGAAGACCTGACCCTCGCCGACCTCCAGGGCGAAGCCGAGGACATCCGCAAGCGCCTGAACAAGTTCCGCGCTTCGCTGAGCCGGTTTTTCGTCCACAAGCAAGAGATCATCGACCTGATGGTCGTCGCGGCGGTGGCGCAGGAGCCGCTGCTGCTCGTCGGGCCGCCCGGTACGGCGAAGTCCGACCTCGTGCTGAAGTTCAAAGACGCCCTCGGCCTCGGCGAAGGGGACTACTTCGAGTACATGCTGACGCGCTTCACGGAGCCGTCCGAGATCATCGGGGCGATCGACATCCGCGAGCTGCGCGAAGGGAAGTACATCCGCCGGAAGGAGGGCAAGCTGCCGACGGCGAAGCTCGTCTTCCTCGACGAAATCTTCAAGTCGAACTCGGCGATCCTCAACATCCTCCTCACGATCATCAACGAGAAGAAGTTCTACCAGGACGGCGTGCCGGAAGCGGTGCCGCTGCGGGTGCTGTTCGCCGCGACGAACGAGATTCCGGAGCAGGGGGAACTCGCGGCGCTTAAGGACCGCTTCGTGCTGAAGGTGCTCAGCCGGCCGGTGCAGGATCAGCACTTCCAAGAGCTGATCGACTACGGTTTGCAGGGTGAAGCGCACAAGGGGCTGAACCAGAAGCCGTGGGCCGAGGGGCACGCGAGCCTCGACGACTTCCTGAAGGCGAACCGCTACCTGACGTTCCTCTTCAGCCGGAAGACGACCGACAGCCGCGGCGAAGAGCAGAACGACCGCGACCTCTTCTTCCCGAGCGACGTCTTCCGCGAGTACCAGCGCATCGTGAAGGTGCTCATCCGCGAGCACAAGATCTTCATCAGCGACCGCAAGCTCGTGAAACTCTACAAGCTGCTCCGCGTGCGGGCGTGGCTCCTCTCCGGCGGCACCGTGAGCCGCGACGACCTGCGCTTGCTCGCGTACTTGGGCGAGAGCCATCAGGAGATCGACACGCTGCGCGAGAAGGTGCCCGAGCTGCTCAACATTAGCTTGGACGGATGATTGGGCAGTCTCTCTGATCACTGACAACTGAAAGCTGACTACTGTCTTGGTTGGACAAAACAGCGATCAGTCGTCAGCGGTCAGCAATCAGTTTCAGCATTTCTGGTGAACCATGCCCAAACGCATCCTGATCGTCGGCGGGGTGGCGGGGGGGATGAGTGCCGCGACCCGGCTCCGCCGGCTCGATGAAACCTCCGAGATCGTCGTCTTCGAGCGCGGGCCATTCGTGTCGTTCGCCAACTGCGGACTGCCGTATCACATCGGCGGCGAAATCGCGGATCGGGCCAAGCTCATCGTGCAGACGCCGGCGCGATTGGCGGCCGTGTTCAACCTCGACATCCGCACGAATAGCGAAGTGCTGAGCGTGCAGCCGGAAGCCAAGACGGTCACCACGGCGGCGGGGATCGAGAGGTATGACGAGTTGATCCTCGCGACGGGTACAACTGCGGTGATGCCGGACGTCCCGGGCATCGACTTGCCGGGGCATTTCACGCTCCGCACGATTCCCGATCTCGATGCGATCCTCGCGTGGATCGAGACGAAGAAAGCGAAGACGGCCCTCGTCCTCGGCGGGGGGTTCATCGGCCTCGAAGCGGCGGAGCAGCTCCACCGCCGCGGGCTGAGCGTCACCATTGTCGAGCGCAACCCGCAAGTGCTGACGCCGCTCGATCCGGAGATGGCGGCGCACGTTCACACGGAGTTGAAGAAGCACGGCGTCGCGGTGAGGTTGCAGAATCCCGTGGCCTCGTTCGACGAAACCGGCGCGACCCTGCAATCGGGCGAGCGCATTCCGGCCGACATCGTCGTCATCGGTATCGGGGTGAAGCCGAACACGGTGCTCGCCAGAGCGGCGGGGCTTGCACTCGGCACGACCGGCGGCATCCTCGTGAATGCCCATTTGCAGACCAGCGACCCGCACATCTGGGCCGTCGGCGACGCCATCGAAGTGACCCACGGTTCGACGTTCACCCCCGCCGTGATCCCGCTCGCGGGGCCGGCGAACCGGCAGGGTCGCATCGTCGCGGACAACATCTGCGGGCTGAACTCCGAGTACCGGGGCACCCTCGGCACCGCCATCGTCCGCGTCTTCGACACTGTCGCGGCCTGCACCGGGGCCAACGAAACCCTGCTGCGGAAGGCCGGGATCAACTACGAAGCGATCCACCTCCATCCGAACTCTCACGCGGGCTACTTCCCCGGTGCCAAGTCGCTGGCGCTGAAGATCCTCTTCGCCCCCGAGGATGGTCGATTGCTCGGTGCGCAAGCCGTCGGCGAAGACGGCGTCGACAAGCGCATCGACGTGCTCGCCACGGCACTCTTCGCGGGCTTGACCATCGACGACCTCGCCGAGTTGGAACTCGCCTACGCCCCGCCCTTCGGCAGCGCCAAAGACCCCGTCAACCTCGCCGGCATGGCGGCGCAGAACCTCCTGACGGGATTGGTCCGCGTCGCGCAGTGGTACGACGTCCCGAAGCTGCTCGAATCGGGCGCGGTCGTCGTCGATGTGCGCGAACCGGCCGAACGCGAAGGGGGCATCCTCCCCGGTTCGCTGAGCATCCCGCTCGGGGAATTGCGCTCACGCCTCGGTGAACTGCCGAAAGATCGCGAAATCCTCGCCCACTGCGCCAGCGGGCAGCGGTCGTACAACGCTTGCCGCATTCTCATGCAGCACGGCTTCAAGTGCTGGAATCTCACCGGTTCGTACAAGACGTGGAAGGCCGCGCAAGGAGTTTCTCCGTGACGGCGACCGTGTCCCCGAACGAATTGGCCGCCCGGCTCGAAGCGGGCGGAGCGATCCTGCTCGATGTGCGAACGCCCGCCGAGTTCGAAGAAATCCACATCCCGCAGGCGACGAGCGTCCCCCTCGACCGCCTCGATCCGAGTCGGCTCGACAAATCGCAGAAGTACTTCGTCATCTGTCGATCTGGCGGTCGCGGCGCCACGGCGTGCGACAAGTTGCGAGCGGCGGGCATCGACGCGGCGAATGTCGAAGGGGGAACGCTGGCCTGGGAACGGGCCGGGTTACCCGTCGTGCGCGGGCGGAAGACGATGGCGCTCGAGCGTCAAGTCCGCATCGCCGCCGGCGGCATCGCGTTCACCGGCGCGGTTCTCGCGCTCGCGATCCACCCGTACTTCGCCGGCATCTCCGCGTTCATCGGGGCGGGATTGGTTTTCTCCGGGGTCACCGAAACCTGCGGAATGGGCCGTGTTCTCGCGCGGATGCCATGGAACCGTCGCGGCGCGAGCTGCGCGATTCCACAAGCATAAATCACTCGACGATCCGCTCGCCCTTCGGCACCGGGATCAGCTTTGGCTGCGGGATGCAGACTCCGTAGATCCCGCCGTGCCGCCTCCACAGCGGCTCGAAGTTGGAATGGAGGAAGTGGAACAGCGCCGGGTCGGGGTGATGGGCCAAGTACGCCTGCACCAGCTCGGCCATGTGGGCGTCGTAGCCCGTTTTCGAGTGGGTGTGATACCGGCACCGCCCGGCGTGCCGGCGGAGGTCGCCGTCGAACTCCGGGCCGATGTGGTACAGCTCGTGGAAGACCGTGATGAGCTTCTGCTCGAAGGTCTGATTCAGAAAGCGCGGCAGGCAGAACGTGAGGATGTAGCGCTGCTCGATCCCATCGACAAGGTAGCGCTGGATGCGGTAGAGCGTGCCGCGGCGCCGCGTGAGCGTCGCACCGTTTTCGGTCCGGAGCGGGGTCACCCGGGCCAGCAAACCCGTGCGGCTCTTGCTCCGCGACGCGGTGAAAGCGATGAGGATCAGCGCGGGGTCGATGTTCCCGAGAGTCGGGCAGCGGTCGGCGATGTCTCGGCAGAGTGTCCGCATCCGCGCCGAGAAATCGAACGGCGGTTCCGGAGCATCTTTGAAGGGGCGCAGTCCCGGAATCCACTTCTTGGGCAGCGGTGTACCGCCGACGCCCCAGCGGCGCTCGGCCAAGACTTTCGATTCCGGCGCGGTCATGCGGCGATTCCCCGACCAACTGCAATCGTAATTGCGGCGGCTCGGCATTCAAGCCGATTCGCGCACCGCACTTCCGCAAATTCGATTCAAGCCGCGCCGCCGGCGCATCCGATAAAGCTTCCGACACCACTCACCATCCGGGTCGGTCGGGGGCCACGCCCATCCGCCGAGAGAGGGAATCATGGGATTTTCGAAGCGACTCCTGCTGCGGGGCCTCCTCGGCACCGCGATGAGCCTGGCCGTGCTGAGCGGGTGCCAGACCTACACCGGCGGCATGACGCTGCCGTCGCCGCACTACCTGAAGCACTATCCGCAGTACTTCGCCCCCGATCCGACGTTCCCGCTCCAGCGCGAACGCGACTCGCAACTGGACCCGACCGGCGAAATCCGCCGCGGTGCGCCGCAGGGCGGTTTGCCCGGCGCCGTACCGGTGCCCGGCCAGCTCCAACCGCCCGGTCCCGCCGTCGGCCCCGAAGGCGGCATCGGCCGCTGAGTCCGGCTTGACACCGACCCGCACCGCGCCTATTCCGCCGACCGCGAAGAACCGACCGACCCCGCAGGATCATCCTCGGGGTTCGGGGGTTGAGCATGGATGCTCGACCCGGTTCTGTCTTCCACGGATGGAGAATGACCGATGCCTCACGGATCGAGCGCTCGGCGGAACTGGCGTCGCGGTGGTCTCTTCGCCGCCGCCATCTTGGCCGCAGTCGGATGCGCCGGACAAGACAAGACGGACAGCGGCTTGCGGACGCTCGATCCGCGGGTGAAGGCGGCCCTCACGACAACGGACGCCCCGAAGCCGCTGGTCTCGCCCAAGGTGCCCTTCACCGATCCGAATGCGACCGGGGTGACGAACCTCAACGCGAAAGACTCCTTCAACCGTCCGAAGCCTTTCCTGCCCGTCGGCACGCCGACCGGCAATGCCGTGCTGACCCAGCCGACGCCCGGTGTACCGACGCCCTGGACCAACGGCGGGAACATCCCGCTGACGCGTCCGACCGAAGTGGCACGGGCGACGGCGCCGCCGGTTCAGCCGTTCGATGGCCCATTGCCGAAGCCGCAGGACATCGTGCCCGCCGGCGGAGCCCCGGTGCCGGAACCGCTGCACAATCCGACGCCGACCGATGTGCCCGCGCCGCAGATGCCGATTATCCCCGCGGGGACGATGCCGGCTCCTACACCGCCGCCAGCTCCCGCACCGGAAATCCTGCCGATCGGGCCGGTTGACGGAGCGCTGATCCTCATTCCGTCGCCGACGGAAAAACCGGTGACCGGCTTCCCGATCGCTCCGACCATCTTCAAGTAGTTCAACAGCCGGTCGAAGCTGACACTCTCGTTAG
>JAYVTJ010000126.1:0-15693 GCA_043774415.1 Fimbriiglobus sp.
TTTCGCCCCCCGAGGATGCCCCCGTGCGGATCGCCATCATCTTCGCGTTCGCCGTCGCCGGCTTCGCCGCGGTCGCCCAGACCCCGCCGCCGGGGAGTATCGTCATCCGGCCGAAGGGTTCCCCGACGGCGCCGACGGTCGCCCCGCCGACCAAGGTCATCGTCCAACTCGACCCGGATCATCCCGGCTACTACGTGATTCGTCCGAGCGGCCGCGCAACCGGCGGCAGTGCGCTGCTTCCGGCGCCGATGCGCGAGGGTATTCCGCACCTCGAAATCATCCGCCCGAAGCCGGTGAACCCGGATGCCCCTCCGTTCACGAAGCCGACACTTCCCGTCGGGCAACCGCTCCCGGCCCAGCAGCCCGATGAAGTGAAGGACGGCAAGATCCTGCTCGAAACGTGGGATGTGGCCTACTGCCGCGGGTTCAAGGTCGGTCACATGCACACCGTGGTGCGCGAGTACGACCGCGACAAGGTCAAGATGGTCTACGGCACGAAGAAGCTCGTCATGCAGGTGGCTCGGTTCGGCCAAGCCGTCGAAATCTGGGGCGAGAACGCCACCATCGAGACGCTCGAAGGGAAGGTCATCGTCACGCAGACGCGCCAGGGATTGGGCAAAGACACGGCACTGTCACTGACGGGCACGGCCACGAATAAAGGCCTCGCGGTGAAGATCGAAGGGGCCGTGAACAACGCGGAAACGATCCCGTGGCCCGAGGGGGTGCTCGGCGTCGGCAAGGAGGCGACGCTGCTGAAGGACAAGCGGCCGAAGGTCGGCGAGAGCGTCGAGTTCCTCAGCTACGAGGGCCGCATCAACCGCGTCGTGAAGATGAAGATCACGGCCCAGGAGCCCGAAGAGCTGGCGCTGACCGACGGGGCGAAGCCGCGGAAGTGGCTGAAGTACCTGCTCGAAATGGAACCGGCCGGGGAGTTCAAGACGCCGCCGTCGACGCTTTACGCCGACCCCGACACGTTCGAGCCGATGCGCGTCGATTCGGACATGCCGACGCTCGGCGGCAAGATGATCGTGATCCGCACGACCCGCGAAGTGGCGCTGCGCGCCCCGGCGAAGCGGCTCGACATCGCCGAGGCGCAGTCGATCAAGCTCGATCGCCCCGTCGCCGGCATCCACGCGAAGACCAGCATGACGTACCGCGTGACCTTCACGGGCGACACGCCGCTCGACAAGATCTTCGCCGCAGACGATCGCCAGAAGGTGCAGGACGCCGACGCGAAGGCGCGCACCTTCGACCTGCTCGTGACCGCCGTGCGCAAGCCGGCGAAGCCCGTCGGTACGGCCGCACCCGGCAAGGAGTATCTCGGCAGCAACTTCTTCATCGACTGGGACGACGCCCTCGTGAAGAAGCACGCGAAGGCGGCGGTCGCGAACCTCGGCGCCCGGGCCACCGAGTGGGAAAAGGCTCAAGCCGTGGAAGCGTGGGTGAACGTGAACATGAAGGCGGCGGAATTCAGCCAGGCGATGGCGCCGTGCGCCAGTGTGGCCAAGAGCCTCAGCGGCGACTGCACCGAGTATTCGATGCTCGCGGCCGGGATGTGCCGGGCGCTCGGCATCCCGTCGAAGACGGCGCTCGGCGTCGTCTACGTCGGCCCGAAGCCGGGCGAGAAGCCGACGCTGGCCTATCACATGTGGTTCGAAGTCTGGATTGACGGCCAGTGGCTGAGCCTCGACGGCACTCTCGGCAACGGCTCGGTCGGACCGGGGCACATCAAGATCACCGATTCGCACTGGGACGCGGAGCGCGGGTTCACGCCGCTGCTGCCGGTGCTGAACGTGCTCGGGGCCCAGCCGAAGGTGACCATCGGCAAAGTGGACGGGCGGTGAGCCCAACTATTCCTTGCTGGGCGTGAACTTCTTGAGTTGCTTGGTGGCGCGCCGCCGAATGATTCCGACCTTGGCTGCTTCGGTGACAAGCACAAACTCCGGGGATCAATCCGGCCCCCGCACATTCCCCTTCACTTCGTCCGCGAAGAACTTCCGCAGCTCCGCGTGCAGCTCCGCCGACAGCGGCGGTCGTTCGCTCGGCACCGCGTTCGCCTTCGCCTGCGCCGCATTGCGGGCGCCCGGAATGATGACGCTCACGGCCGGGTGATCGAGGATCCAGCGCAGCGCGAACTCGGCCATCGTGCAGCCCGGCGGCACCAGCGGCCGCAGTTTCTCCACGAGCTCCAGCCCCTTCTCGAAGGTCAGCCCCGCGAAGGTCTCGCCGACGTTGAACTTCTCGCCGTTGCGGTTCATCGAACGGTGGTCGGTCGCGGCAAAGGTGCTCGCGGCCGTCATCTTCCCCGCGAGCAACCCGGACGCGAGCGGCAACCGCACGATGATCGCGACGCCTTTCGCTTGGGCTTCGTCGAAGAGTTCGAGCGCCGGCGTCTGGCGGAAGATGTTGAAGATCACCTGGAGCGAGGCCAAGCCATCTTGCGCGAGGCAGGCGCGGGCTTCGGCCACCGACTCGACGCTGGCGCCGAAGCGCTTGATCTTGCCCTCTTCTTTCAACTGGCGCAGCGCGTCGAACATCTCGCCGCGCTCGAGCACTTCGAGCGGCATGCAGTGGAGCTGCGTGAGATCGAGCGCATCGGTGCGGAGTCGTTTCAGGCTCGCCTCGGTGTGGTCGCGCACCGTGGCGGGGGTGAAGTTTTCGGGCCAGCCGGGTTTGCCGAAGCGGCCGAGTTTCGTGGCGATGAATAGGGGGCTGGGCCAACTCCTGTGGAAGCGGCCGACGAGTTCCTCGGAGCGTCCGGAGCCGTAGACGTCGGCGGTATCGAGGAAGGTGGTTCCGGCATCGACGGCTGCGCCGAGCGTGGCGAGGGCATCGGCGTCCGAGACGTCGCCCCACTGGTCGCCTCCGATTTGCCAGCAGCCGAGGCCGATTTCGCCGACGGACACGGAATCGCCGCCGAAGGGACGCATGCGCATGGAGAGGATCTCGGGGGAGGATCGATCGGTTTACAATAACGGAAACGGGCGGTTGGCAGAAGTGGCGGACGGGACGGGGCGCATAAAAACAACCACCCGAGTTGCCGAGAGCCTCTCCCCTCTCTCGGCAACTGCGGGTGGTTTAGCGAAAGATTCTGCGATGGCCAATCCGGTCTGCCTCTCCCAACAGCCCGGATTCTCAATCGCGTTCACTCTTGCGAAATACGAGCAATGCACTGGCCGTGCCAATCGTCCTCGGCGGTGTCTGAAGAAAGCGCAAGTGCCTCAAATCGCAAGCGATTACGTCGGCAGAAGAAATCGGCCCGCGCGTCAAGTCGATATGGAACCGACGATTTCTGCACGGCTCCGTGGCAGACGCTGCATAGCGCGCGCGCAATCGAAGTCATTCGGAGAACTGGCGCAGATTGGTCGAACTCATTCCGCTCGTAACTCGGCCGACAGGATTATTGTTCCGGAGTGTGTGACACCCCCCGTTGGAAACACTTGGACGAATTGGACGAATAGGACGAATCGGTACCGCCGCGGCGATCCGTCCGGTTCATCAATCTCGACAACGACTTGTGTCGATCCGATCCGGCGAAGGTGAGGGCGGAACCAAGGGGGTAGCTGAAACAATCCAGTTCGGACAGATCTTGGGAACGCCATCCTCGTGGACGATCGCAATCGCGACGAGCCGGCGGCCGGTATCGTATCGCGGTCGAAAACCAAAATCGGGAGGTATCCGGGTCTGGTAAATCTTTCTGGCGTTCAACAAATGTGGCGTCTCGGGACCCCAACCCAACCCCTGCGCGGGCCGCGCCTTGCCGGATTTCGCGGGGCCGCTATACTGGCGTTTCTCGAAATCGGTTCCGCGCACGGACTACCGTGACGCCTGCAAGGGGTCCGCGATGGGTATGCACTGCCGAGTTTGCCAGAAGAAGCCCGCCATGGGCAACCAGAAGACCTACCGGGGTAAGGCCAAGTACCTCGGCGGCGTCGGCAAGAAGATCACCGGGATCAACAAGCGCGTCTACAAGCCGAACCTCCAGTGCATCCGCATCGACGACAATGGCAAGACGGTCCGCAAGTGGGTCTGCGTCCAGTGCATCCGCTCCGGCCGCATCGCCCGCCCCGTGAAGCGCAAGCCGTTCAGCACGGTGGTCGTCTGATTTCGGATTTTGGAGGGCCGCATGTCGCTCAGCCTCGCCGACGTCAAGAAGGTCGCCACGCTCGCGCGCCTCGAACTGAACGCCGGCGACCTCGCCGAGATGGCCGACCAACTCAACAAGATCCTCGGCTACGTCGATCAGCTCAACGAAGTCGATACCGAAGGATTGGAACCGCTCGCCCACCCGCTGCCGCTCTGCAACGTCTTCCGTGAAGACGTTCCCGTGCCGTCGCTGCCCGTCTCCGCCGCGCTCCAGAACGCCCCCAATCGCCTCGCCGACTTCTTCGGCGTCCCCGCCGTGTTCGACACCGACGCCGCCGGGTGATCGCCCCATGCCCGCCCCCTTCGCCGACGAGACCGTCCGCGCCCGCGCGGCCCAGCACGCTTGGGCGAAACTCCCCGTCCGCGAGCGCCTGGAGCCGGTGCGGGCCTTCCGCGCAAAGCTCGTCGATGCCTCGGACGAAATCCTGAAGGCCATCGAAGCCGATGTGCACCGACCTCCGTCGGAGGTCATCGCGACCGATGTCCTCGCGACCGCCGCGGCCGTGAAGTTCATCGAGAAGAAGGCCGAGTCGCTTTTGCGCTCGCGGCGCATCGGCGGCGGGCCGCTCTGGCTCTTCGATGTGTCCACCCGGCAGGTGCCGATGCCGCACGGCATCGTCGGCATCATCGGCACGTGGAACTATCCGCTCTTTTTGAACGCCGTGCCGATCCTGCACGCCCTCGTCGCCGGCAATGCCGTGCTCTGGAAACCGAGCGAGCAGACGCCGCGCATGGCTGAGGTGTTGCACCGCTGGCTCGTCGAATGCGGCTTCCCGGCCGACCTCATGCAGGCGCTGCCCGCGACGCGCGAAGCGGGGCCGGCGCTCGTCGAAGCGGATATCGACTTCCTCCAGTTCACCGGTTCGGACACCGTCGGTCGGAAACTCGCGGCGCGCTTGGGCGAACGGCTGATCCCGAGCGTGATGGAACTGTCGGGCGTCGATGCGGCGCTCGTCCTCGCCGATGCCGACCTCGACCTCGCGGCAAAGACCGTCTGGTACGGAGCGACGCTCAACAGCGGCCAGACCTGCATCGCCACGCGCCGCGCCTTCGTCCACAAGAGCATCTACCCCGCGTTCGCGGAGAAGCTCAAGGCGCTGGTCGAAAAAACGGAGCCGGTGGCGCTGCAAACGAAGGGGCAGCTCGATCAGTTCGCCCGGCTCGTGGCCGATGCGGAATCGCGCGGCGGGAGCGCGATCACCGGGTCGGGCAGTCCGGCGCCGGGGCAGTGTCAGCCCACTGTCATTCTGGACGGTTCGCCGGAGATGGCCGTCTGCAACGAGGCGTGCTTCTCCCCCATCGTCGCCGTGATCCCGTGCGATTCGTTCGACGCGATGGTCCAGCGCGCCAACGCCTGCGGCTTCGGCTTGGCCGCGAGCGTCTACAGCGCCGAGACGCGCTCGATCCCGGAACTCGCCGTCGGCTCGGTGGTTTTCAACGACACGGTCGTGCCGACGGCGCACCCGGCGACCCCGTTCGGCGGGCGCGGCGCCAGCGGCTGGGGTTCGACGCAGGGGGCCGAGGGATTGCTCGCGATGACCTACCCGCAGGTGATCTCGCGCCGCGCCGGGAAATACCGACCGCATGTCGCGGCCGGATTGGCCCACGACCCCGCGCTCGGCGACACGATGGGCGGCCTGCTGAAGTTCAGCCACGGCCGCGGTCTCCGCCAGCGCTGGCGCGGTTTGGTGCAGATGATCCGAGGCTACCGGCGGCTGGGGAAGGCGGTAGAATAAACCCGACTCCCTCCGAAGACGATGGGATGTTCAACGCCGAATACTTCCTCGTGAAACTCCGCGAACAGCCGTTCGTGCCGTTCCGCCTCATCACGAGTTCGGGGCAAGCTTACGATGTCGCCCACCCCGACCTCGTGCTCGTCGGCAAGGAACCAGTGGTCCATTGCAGCCGATTTGTAGGTCGTGGTCGAGTCATCGAGACCCGACATCAACGGCCTGCGTCCCTGATGTCGGGCCTCCCAAAGCCTCGACCCGACCTACAAAAGAGTTGCAAGGAACCACTTGCCAGACCCGACGGTCCGAGTTGGTGAATTGGTTCTTGAACCACCGGCTCCGCGCTTCCATAATCGTCCCGCCCCGCCGTGTCAACTCTCCGGAACGAACCGATGGCCATCGAATTCCCCTGCGCGTGTGGGAAGAAGCTGAGCGTGGCCGAGGCGCACGCCGGGAAGCTCGTGAAATGCCCCGTCTGCCAAGAACCGGTGCTGGTGCCGGAACTTTCGACGGAAGACGCGGCCTTCCGAGCGCTGATGGAAGCGCCGGATCCGCCGCCGCCCGCGGCGACCGCGACGCGGGCGAGCCGGCCCGATCCGAACGGCGAACGACCGCCGGCCCCGCCTCCGCCGCCGTATCGCGGTGCGGCGCCGAGCGAGCGGACCTTGGCCGGGTTCGATCCGGAGCCGCCGCGCGCCCGCCGCGAGACGCGCCCGCGCCGCCGCGAGCATCCGGAGTTCGACGAGCAGCCCCGCCCGCGCTTCGCGATGTCCTCCGGCATGATCGGCGGCATCATCGGCATGCTCATCGGCGCCGGACTGCTCATCGTCGGCCTGCTCGCCGGCCGCATCATCATCTGGTCGGTCGTCATCTTCGTCGTCGGCTTCATCTCGACGGTGAAGGGTCTGCTCGGCCACTCGGAAGATTGAACCCGCACCCCACCCGCACTTCCGGATATGATCTCCTTCCCGCCCCCTCTTCCGCCCCGAGGTTCCCCGATGCTCTCCCTCCGCTCCGCAGTCGCCGGCCTGATCGCGCTGGCGCTCCCGGCTGTCGCCCTCGCCGCCGACCCCGAATTGCCCAAAGGCTTCAAGCCGATCTTCAACGGCAAGGACCTCTCCGGCTGGCACGGCTGGGCCATCCACGACAAGGGCGGCTCTCCGGCCGAGCTGGCCAAGGCCGACGCCGACGAGCGCGTTCTGCTTCTCGCGAAGTGGAACGACGACGCCAAGAAGCACTGGACCGCGAAGGACGGCGAACTCATCAACGACGGCAGCGGCGCCTACCTCGCGTCCGATGCGTCGTACGGCGATTACGAATTGATCATCGACTACAAGACGGTCGCGAAGGCCGACAGCGGCATCTACCTCAAGACCGGTCCGCAGGTGCAGATCTGGGATTCGACCGACAAGAGCAAGTTCGGCATCGGCGGCGACAAGGGGAGCGGCGGCCTCTGGAACAACAGCGAGAAGGCCCCCGGCAAAGATCCGCTCGTTCTTGCCGACAAGCCTTTCGGCGAATGGAACAGCTTCCGCATTCTGCAGGTCGGCGAGCGCACCACGGTGACGCTGAACGGCAAGCTGGTCGTCGATGGCGCTCGCATGGAGAACTACTGGAACCGCAAGGCGCCGCTGCCGGCGAAGGGGCCGATTTTGCTCCAGACCCACGGCGGCGAAATCCGCTGGAAGAACATCGCCGTGCGCGAAATCGGCGCAGCCGAGGCGAACGAGATCCTCGCCAAGAAGATCGGCACCGGCTACGAATCGATCTTCAACGGCAAGGACTTCACCGGCTGGGATGGCCCGGTCGAGAACTACGAAGTCGTGGACGAGTCGATCGTCTGCAAGAAGGGCAAGGGCGGCGCGATCTTCACGAAGGCCGAATACGCTGACTTCCAAGTGGCGCTCGAGTTCAAGCTGCCGCCGAACGGCAACAACGGCCTCGGCATCCGCTATCCCGGCAAGGGCGACGGCGCGTACGCGGGCATGACGGAACTCCAGGTGCTCGACGACGCCTACAAGGGGATCGATCCGCGCCAGGCCCACGGCAGCGCCTACGGCATGGCGGCCGCAGCCCGGGGCTACCAGCGCCCCATCGGCGAGTGGAACTTCCAAGTGGCGACGATCAAGGGGAGCACGATCCAAGTGGAACTCAACGGGAATCTGATCCTCGACACCGACCTGAGCAAGATCACCGAGTACATGGCGAAGAGCCCGCACCCCGGCAAGGAACTGACGAAGGGTCACTTCGCGTTCCTCGGCCACAGCGACCCGGTGATGTTCCGCAACATCAAGATCAAGGAATTGAAGTAGCTCTTCGCCCCAACGGGGCCGACGTCCATAGCCCAGGGCGGAAGCCTTGGGTCAGCGGCGACAATTCTTCCGCCCCGAAGGGGCCGGCGTCGCAAGCGAACTACGACGGCCCCTTCGGGGCGATTCCCTCTTCCACACTGTCCCAGGGCTTCCGCCCTGGGCTATGGACGTCGGCCCCGTTGGGGCGAAGACGAATCACCAAACCCTCCCCGTGGAACCCGATCCCATGCCCTCTCCCAAAATCTCCCGCCGCACCGCCATCCGCACGGCGACCGCCGCACTCACCCTCCCTGCCGTCTACCGCGTCAGCAAGGCCGCGCCGAGCGAGACGCTGCTGCACGTCAGCGTCGGCGCCGGCGGGATGGCCGGCTCCGACATCGGCTCCCTCACCGCGAGCAAGAACCTCAAGCTCGTCGCCGTCGCCGACGTCGATTCCAACGCCTCCGCCGCGATGAAGAAGAAGTTCCCCGATCTCAAGGTCTACCAGGATTGGCGCGAGATGTTCGACAAGGAGAAGTTCGATTCCGCGAACATCTCCGTCCCCGACCACATGCACGCCGCGCCGACCATGCGCGCCATCAAGAGTGGCAAGCACGTCTACACGCAGAAGCCGCTGACGCAGACGATCTTCGAAGCCCGGCAGCTCACGCTCGCCGCGAAGGAGGCGAAGATCGTCTCGCAGATGGGCATCCAGATCCACTCGGCCGCGGAGCACAAGACGCTCGTCGAGTGGATCCACGGCGGCGCCATCGGCGAAGTGAGCGCCGTCCACTCGTGGAGCAACAAGGACTGGGGCGACAAAGCCAAGAAGCCCGACCGCAAGGACGAAGTGCCCGCGAACCTCGACTGGGACAAGTGGCTCGGCGTCTCCGCGGAGATCGACTTCATCGGCGGCGGCTACTACCACCCCGGCAACTGGCGCAAGCGCCTCGCCTTCGGCACCGGCACCTTCGGCGACATGGGCTGCCACATTCTCGACCCCGTCTTCGGGGCCATCGGCGTCGGCAATCCGAACTCCATCATCAGCACCGGCGACGCCCCGAACGAAACCAATTGGGGCCTGAACTGCCAGGTCGAGTTCGTCTTCCCCGGCACCAAGTACACGACCGAGACCGTCACGCTCACCTGGTACAACGGCCAGAGCAAACCGGCCGACGACGTGCTGAAGCAGATCGCCCCGCACAAGTTCCCCGGTCAGGGGTCGATCCTCGTCGGCACGAAGGGCGTGCTCTTCTCACCCTACGGCGGCGGCATGCCGATCCTGCTCCCCGCCGAGAAGTTCGCCGACGCGAAGCTCGAAAAGGCGAAGGGGGACAACCACTACCTCCAGTTCGTCGATGCGGCGCGCGGCGTCGGCAAGACGAGCGCCCCGTTCGAGTACGCCGGGCCGCTCACGGAGATGGTGCTGCTCGGCTGCCTCGCCACGCGGTTCCCGAAAAAGGGATTGAAGTGGGACACCGAGAAGATGGAGTTCACGAACACGCCCGAAGCGAACCGGTTCGTGAAGAAGGCCTACCGCAAAGGCTGGGAAGAGAAGGGTCTGAGCTGAGCGGAATGACCCACGGTCGTATCTGAAGTCCGTTTAGCTTTCAGTGCTTTCAGTGCTTTCGATGCTTTCGGAGCCTTCAGCGGGGGGGTATGCAGAATGACCGAAACTGAAAGCTAAATTGGCCGTTCTCGACCTGCGGGCCGACAATAACCCTTCCGCACTCGGAACCTCTCATGGCCACGATCACCAAAGAGACCCTCGGCGTCGGCTTCATCGGCGCCGGCGACATCGCCATCCTGCACGCCTCGGCCGTGAAGAAGGTGCCCGGCGCCAAACTCGTCGGCCTCTGGAACCGGAGCCAGGATCGGGCTACGGCCCGCGCCGCCGACTTCGGCTGCAAGAACTACGCGAGTCCCGAAGAGCTGGTGAAGGACCCGGCCATCGATGCCGTGTTCGTACTCACGAATCTGGAATCGCACTTCGAGTACACGAAGCTCGCGCTCGAGCACGGCAAGCACGTGCTCGTCGAGAAACCGGTCGGCGTCAGTGTCGATGAGATCCGGCAGATGAAGGCGCTCGCCGATGCGAAGGGGCTGACGGTGCTGCCGGGGCACAATTACGTCTACGAAAGCAGCATGATCCGCACCCGCGAACTCGTGGACGGCGGCGATCTCGGCAAGATCGTCAGCGCGTACGTCATGTACAACATCCACCATCCGGAAGAGGTGGCGAAACGCTACCCCGGAGTCGTGCGGCAGATCCTCACGCACCACTCGTACATCCTGCTCTACCTCGTCGGGGCGCCGGTCGAACTCTGCGCGATGAAGGCGAACCTCCACTACAAGGAGTACCAGGAGGAGGACATCGCGATGGTGCAGATGCGGCTGAAGAACGGGGCGCTGGCCCACTTCTGCGCGAGCTTCGCCGCCGACGATCACGCCGCCGATCCGTGGACCGTCATGGTCAAGGTCATCGGCACGGCCGGGAGCACGCGCTACAGCTACCGGGATCACGTCGAGATCAAACCGGGGCTGGTCCACTCGCAGACGTACACCGCTTACGCCGGCAGCGTGGCCAACGAGGTGAAGCACTTCCTCGTCGATTGCCTGCGGCTCGGCCAGGCGCCGCTGAGTTCGCTCGACGACGCGATCACGGCGCAGACGATGATCGAAGCCTGCGAGGAGTCGATCCGCAAGGGGACGGTGGTGAAGCTCGGAAGTTGACTCGTTTCCCGCAAACTGGCCGGGTAGAATGCGACCATGACGACCACACTACTTCCACCACCGACTTCCGCAATTCGTCCCCGGCTTCTCACGGCGGCGGACTTGGCGAAGCTGCCGCGAGGCGATGTCCGATACGAACTCGATGATGGAGTCTTGGTCGCCAAGGCACCTCTCGGCGGCGACCACGGTCGCAAGCAGAACAGCGTCGGGTTCTATCTCCGGCTCGAAGCTGAAATGAAGGGTCTCGGCCGCGCGTTCAGCGAAGTCGGCATCGTCCTCCGGCGGGGGCCCGATCGCGTTCCCGGGGCCGACGCCGCATTCCTCACGACCGATCAGTTGCCGCCCCGCTACACCCGCGAAGGCTACTTCGAAACCATCCCCAAGCTGGTCGTGGAAATCAGGAGCAGGAACGACACCCTTCCCGAGATCGAGTCGAAAGTCGCGGAGTACCTTGCGGCGGGGGTCGTCGAAATCTGGGTGCTCGATCCCGAAGTCCAAACGATTGCAATGCACACCGGCGGCGGAGTTGTGATACTCGGCGCCGGCGAAGCACTGACTTCGGCCGTTCTGCCCGGCTTCTCCGTCCCCGTCCATCTCTTCTTCGCCGATTGATCTCCCCATGCACCGCATCGGCTCCGGCCACGACACCCACCGCCTGGAAGCCGGATACCCGCTGATCCTCGGCGGCATCGCGATCCCGCACCCGCGCGGACTCGCCGGCCACTCGGACGCCGACGCGGTGCTGCACGCCCTCACGGACGCTCTGCTCGGGGCTGTCGGCCTCGGGGACATCGGCGATGCCTACCCCGACACCGACCCGCGGTGGAAGGGGGCGAACTCGGCCTTGTTCCTTTCCGAGACAGTCGCCAAACTGACTTCGATGGGCTGGCGCACGGTGAATGCGGACATCACGATCTTCGCCCAAGAGCCGAAGCTCGGCCCGGTGAAGGCGACCATCCGCGACAACCTCGCCCGGCTGCTCGGGGTGCCGGCCGACTGCGTGAACGTGAAGGCGAAGACCGGCGAGCGCGTCGGCCACATAGGCCGCGCGGAGGGGATCGGGTGCCATGCTTGTGTACTCGTCACTCGTCATTAGTCCTTCGTCCTTCGTTATTCGGGTATGTCCTCGAAAGCCCAACGAAATGGAAGATTGCGACAGTGCTGCGGAGCCCGAATGACGAGTGACGAATCACGAAGGACGACCATGCTCCAAGTCTACTCCACCCTCACGCGCAAGAAGGAGCCGTTCCCCCGGCGGCCGGGCGAAACCGTCTCGATGTACGTCTGCGGGCCCACGGTCTACAAGCCCGCGCACATCGGCCACATGGTCGGGCCGGTCATCTTCGACACCGTCAAGCGCTACCTGATCCACCTCGGCTACACGGTGACGTGGGTCGTCAACATCACCGACGTGGACGACAAGCTCATCGCCCGGGCGCGCGAATTGGGCGCGACCGTGCACGACCTCGCCGGAGCGATGACGAAGGATTATTTGGCATGCCTCGCGCTGCTGAACGTCACCGGCATCGACTTCTTCCCGAAGGCGACCGAGCACATCTCCGGCATGGTCGCCATGATCGAAGCGCTCGTCGCGAAGGGGCACGCCTACCCCGCCGGCGGCGATGTCTACTTCGACGTGACCCGCGACCACGACTACGGCAAGCTCTGCAACCGCGGCATCGAAGACGACCCCGAAGCGCGGCCCGATGCCAGCGCGAAGAAGCGCAATCCCGGCGACTTCGCCCTCTGGAAAGCGGCGAAGCCCGACGAGCCGCCGGAGGTGCAGTTCGACAGTCCGTGGGGCAAGGGCCGGCCCGGCTGGCACATCGAGTGCAGCGCCATGGCGCTCGCGCTGCTCGGCGAAACCATCGACATCCACGGCGGCGGCCTCGATCTCACCTTCCCGCACCACGAGAACGAACTCGCCCAGAGCGAGTGCTGCAGCGGTGCGACCTTCGCCAAAATCTGGATGCACAACGGCCTGCTGAAGCTCAAGAACAAGGACGGCAAAGAGGACAAGATGGCCGGGAGCCTCGGCAACGTGCTCAACGTCGCCGACGCGCTGAAGCACCTCCCCGGCGGGGCGCTGCGCCTCTTCCTGCTCCAGACGCACTACCGCAGCCCCATCGACCTCGGCATCTGGGACTGGAACGATAAATCGAAGCCGATCCCCGATGGCTTGGTCGCGGCGCGATCCGCGTTCGAGGGGTTCCAGCGCTTCGCCGAGCGCGTCGAACGCGTGCTGGGGCAATCGTTCGCCGATGTGCCGAGCGCGGCCAATGAGAAATCCGCCGCGCTGCGGAAGAAGTTCGAGCAGTTCCTGGACGACGACTTCAACACCGGCGGCGCCGTCGGGCTGCTCTTCGAACTCGTCACGGCGCTGAACAAACTCGCGGACGACGCTAAGCTCGAAGTTCCCGCAAGCGCGAAACCGGGGGAGCGCCAGGAGTTCGCCGCGGGGGTCGGTCTCGTCCGCACGATCACCGACATCTTGGGTCTCGAACTGAGCGCGCCGAAGGTCGAACTCGGCGGCGGCGACGAACTCGTGAAGGGTCTGATGGAATTGATCCTCGACCTCCGCGCCAACCTCCGGACCGAGGCGAAGGGGGCCGCGAAGGACAACCCGCTGAAGAAGGCGCTGTTCGACCAGACCGATCTCATCCGCAAGCGCCTCGGCGAGCTGAGCGTGACGCTCGAGGATCGCCCCGCCGGCACGACCTGGCGCGTGGGCGGACCGTGAATCCTCGGCCCGATGCGCGGAGAACTCCCAGCCGTCCGGGCTGAAGAACGAGAGCCACCTATGACGTCCCCCCTTCCCCTCGGCCTCATTCCCGCGGCGACCCCGCATCCGCTCGAACCGCTGAGCGCGGCCGAACTCCGCCGGGCCGTCGCCATCCTCCGCGACGCGGGCAAGGTCACCCCGACGACGCGGTTCGTGTCGATCACGCTGCGCGAGCCGGCGAAGGCGCTGCTCCGCGAATCCAAATCTCCGATTCCGCGCATCGCCCTCGCCGTGCTCTTCGACAACGCCGCGAACGCCTGCTACGAGGCTACGCTCGCGCTCACCGAGAACCGCCTCGCGGAGTGGAAGCAGATCCCCGGTGTCCAGCCGACGATGACCGCCGACGAGCAGGCCGAGTGCGAACGGGCCGTGCTGCGCAGCGACGAATTCCGCGCCGCCCTCCAGCGACAGTACGGTGTCACCGACACTTCGCTCGTCATGGTCGATATTTGGTCGGCGGGGTACTACGGCAATGCCGAGGAGGCCGGGATGCGGCTCGCCCGGCCGCTCTGCTTCCTGCGCACCGACCCCACCGACAACGGCTACGCCCGCCCCATCGAAGGTATCCGACCCGTCGTCGATCTCAACACGATGACCGTGCTGCGCGTGGAGGAGTACGGGCACTGGCCGCTGCCGCCGGAAGCGGGGAACTACGCCGCCGACCGCGTGCCGAACAAGCGGATCGACATCAAGCCGCTGGAAATCACGCAGCCGGAGGGCCCGAGCTTCACGGTGACGGGCAACGCCGTGACCTGGCAGAACTGGTCGTTCGTCGTCGGCTTCTCGGCGCGCGAGGGGCTGGCGCTGCACGATCTCCGGTACGCCGACCGGCCGATCCTCTACCGCGCGTCGCTCGATGAGATGGTCGTGCCGTACGGCGATCCGTCGGAGACGCAGTACCGCAAGAACGCCTTCGACGTCGGCGAGTACGGTATGGGGATGTGCGCCAACAGCCTTACCCTCGGCTGCGATTGCCTCGGCCACATCCACTACCTCGACGCCCACCTCGTCACGAGCCGCGGCGAACCGCTCACCATCACCAACGCCGTCTGCATGCACGAGGAGGACTACGGCATCCTCTGGAAGCACACCGACCGCCGGCTGCCGGATCGGCCCGAAGTGCGGCGCTCGCGGCGCATGGTGATCTCGTCCGTCAGCACCGTCGAGAACTACGAGTACGGCTTCTTCTGGTACCTCTACCAGGACGGCAACATCCAGTTCGAAATCAAACTCACCGGCATCCTCTCCCTCGGCGCCCTTCGACCGGGCGAGACCTCGAAGTACGGGGCGATGATCGCGCCGCAGTTGTATGCGCCGGTTCACCAGCACTTCTTCAACGTCCGCCTCGACTTCGATTTGGACGGCGGGCCGAACTCCGTCTACCGAGTCGATGTCGTGCCGGAGGAACCCGCGGCGAACCCGCACGGCAACGCCTTCTTCGCGCGTTCGACGCTGCTGAGCACCGAGAAGGAAGCGCGCGGCAAGCTGAACCTCGAATCGGCGCGGACGTGGAAGATCGTGAACCCGGCGTCGAAGAACGCCCTCGGCGAACCGGTCGGGTATCGGTTCCTGCCGGGGGACAACTCGGTTCCGTTCGCGACGCCGGAAGCCTGGTGGCGCAAGCGCGCCGGGTTCGTCGATCATCACGTTTGGGTCACGCCGTTCGACGCGGCCGAAAACTTCGCGGCCGGGGACTACCCGAACCAGAGCCGCGGCGGCGACGGCCTCGCCGAGTGGACCGAAGCGGATCGACCCATCGCCGAGGCGGACGTGGTCTTCTGGTACACCTTCGGGCACACGCACCTCCCGCGTCCGGAGGATTACCCCGTGATGCCGACGGCGACCATCGGCTTCCTGCTGAAGCCGGCCGGCTTCTTCGACCGCAACCCGGCGAACGATGTGCCGCCGTCGAAGCCCGCCGGGTGCTGCGCGACCGTATAATTCCCCCATGCCCGAAACCGCACTCGCCCTCGTCGTCCGCGGCACCGACTGGAGCGAGACGAGCCGCATC
>JAYVTJ010000127.1:0-6534 GCA_043774415.1 Fimbriiglobus sp.
CCGCAAAGTTGTCGCAACTATTGACTCCACCGAAATTGAAACATTCATTCCGGTGGTGTTTCTCGATAGCTATTACGGTGTCATTGCATCCGATCTTCAACCGTGGCTGCGCGTCGACTCAAGCATCGGGTATCCGTGGGCAGTCGATCATGACACGTTCGAGTCGATCTGCTTGAAGATCACAACTCATGACGTGCTTCGAGAATTCTTACTCTGGCGGCGAACGCTCCATGGACGCGCTCACAACGAAGATGAGGCCGTCTTCGCAGGGTTTTTCCTGAAACACGGGGCTTTTGAGTTTCCTGCCAAGGCGGATCGAGTGCAACTCAACGCCTGCTATGCCGACTTATTCGAGTCCGAATACTTCCGTCGTCAAGGTATCCCGGTCGAAGACGAAGACCCAGAAATCAGTTCTCCCGTACAAGCTGCCATGTCACGACGTGGGAACCAACTGATTATGGAGATCGATGGGAACGTCTATGATCGAATCGATTTGAACACTGGTAAGAGCCTGATTCATAGGAACGACACAGGTCCTGAGCGTCGGGAGCGAAGCCAGCGAAACTCGACTTGTCGGTGTGGCAGTGGCAAGAAATTCAAAAAATGCTGCATGCGTCGGTGAGTGAGCTATCGCGCCATCTTGACGCGGAAGAACGGGCGGCGGGCCCAGTTCGTCCAGTTCGTCCAAGTTCGTCCAAGTTCGTCCAGCGGGGGGTAGCGCAGCGCGCCGGACGAACCCAAGTCACTTCTTCTCCCCATTCCACAGCACCCGACCTGCATTCGCCGTGCGGATGCTGTAAAGTACGCCGCCGCCCGTGATGTAGAGCTTCTTCAGATCGTCGCCGCCGAAGGCGCAGTTGGTCACCTCGTCCGTCGGCACGCTCAGGAACGTCAGCAGCTTCCCCTCGGGATTGAACACGTAGATTCCCCCCTTCACGTTCGCAGCCGGCTCCGTCGGCGGGTTCGGCTTGTTCAGACCGCCCGCGACGTAGAGATTCCCCTTCTCATCCTGCTTCAAGCCGTCCGGCCCGCGGCCGTTGCCCCAGTCGTGCAGCAGCTTCTGGCTCTTGAGATCGACCGTGCCGTCCTTCAGATCGAAGCGGTAGAGCTTGCGGGCGCCGCCGAGGTCGTTGTTGTTGTCCGCGACGTAGAGGAACTTGCCGTCGCCCGAAACGAGGACGCCGTTGGCGCGCTCGACCTCGCGGCCGATGACGCGCGCCACTTTGCCGTCGGCGTCGATGCGGTAGACCCCTTCGACGATCTGGCCCTTGTCGTCCTTCTGCTCCAGCCCGGCGCGCGGGCCGTAGCAGGGATCGCTGAAGAAGATGCGGCCGGCGCCGTCGATCGTGAGGTCGTTCGGCTGGTTGTACTTCTTGCCAGCGAACGAATCGGTGAGCACCTCGATCTTGCCATCCTTGCTTACGCGGGTGATGCGGCGCTTCTCCGATTCGCACATCGTCAGGCGTCCGTCGCGGTCGAAGAGGAGGCCGTTGGTGCCGGCGTCCTTGCGGTGGAGGGTCGATTTGCCGTCGCGGTCGAGGCGGTTGATGTGGCCGTTGCCGCTGGTCAGGATGCCGAGCTTCGGATCCCACGCCGGGCCTTCCCCGGCGACGCCTTTCTCGGCTTCGACCTTCAGCGTGGCCTTCGCCTCGAAGATGCCCTGGCCGAACGCGGGAGCGGCAAGCAGGAGCAGGAGGATTGCGGAGCGCATCGGGATCGATCCTGTCGGAAGCGGGGGACATCGGGGAACCGATTACCTTCTCAGAAATGGCGCCGGGGGGAAGTGCGATTTCCTTCGCGCCGACGGATTGGCCATCGGATAGCTTGAAGGGGCGAGCGGACGTCATCCGATGCGGGGTCGGCCTTCACCCCGAATACCAAATACCGAACCTCCGCCCGTGGCCGACGAACGCAAATCCGTGCCGCTGATCGATCTGGCGGCCACGCTGATCTCCCCCGTGCTCATCATGATGATGCTCGGGAGCCTCGTCTTTTTCCTCATCGAAGTGCTGTACGCCGGGCAGTACGAAGGCCGGCTGCTCTACACGTTCTTCTTCTACGTCATCGGCTGCGTGCTCGTGGGCCGCATCTCCATCCGCTTCGGCGCGCAGCGCGCCGCCATGTACACCGTCGGCCTCGGCGCGGCCTGCTTCCTCGCGATGCTCGCCTTTGTGGAGTATCCCACGCCGCTGTTCCGCGCGATCGGACCGGTCATCAACCTCGCGCTGATGGCGCTGATCTGGTGGGCCGCGAGCAAGCTGACGTGGGATTGCACGCACCTCGACGAGGATCGCAAATCGTCCGGGCGCGGGCTGCTCGCCGCGGCGGGGTTGGACGGCGCGAAGAGTACGACCGCCGCGGAGGACGATGAGGAGTTCGACCCCGACCGGAGCACGACGGCGACGAAGAAGAAGGATGCGAAACCGGTCGGCTGGCTGGAACGCTTCCAGAAGTACCGCGAGTGGCGAAAGAAGAAGCCGCACACGCCGGGCGTCTGGGTGCTCTACTTCGCACTCGCGGCGCTGCCGCTGTTCGCACTCGGTCAAGCGACCATCGCCGCCGATGACGACGACCGCCGCGGCGCCACCTTCTGGCAAATGGCCATGTACGTCGGCAGTGCGCTCGGGCTACTCGTGACGACGAGTCTGCTCGGGCTGCGCCGCTACCTCGAAGACCGCAATGCCCGCCTACCGACCGCGATGACCGCGGGTTGGCTCGGCCTCGGCTTCGCGCTGATCGTGCTGTTCCTCGCCTGCGGAGCCTTGCTGCCGCGACCGCATTCGGAGACGCCCGCCTTCACCTTCAATAAGACCGGGAAGAAGGGGCGCAGCGCGAGCAAGTACGATCAGGTCGGCGGCGACAGCGCCGGCAAGGGGGAAGGGAACGCCGGCAGCAAAACCGAGAAGGGCAAGGGGAACGCCAGCGGAAAGAATGGCGAAGCGGGCGGGAAGAGCGGGGAGAAGAACTCCGGCGGGCAGAACAAGGGCAACAGCAGCAGCGGCAAGAACAGCGGGGATAAATCGGGGAGCAAAGGCGAGCAGGGGAAGAACGGCAACGACACGTCGAAGGGCAAGCAAGGCGAGCAATCGAAGGGGGACGCGAATAAGAGCGACGACAAATCGGGCGACGGTGGCGACGACGAGCAGAAGGACAACGAGTCCGACGACAAGGACGCCGACGGCAAATCGTCGAGCAGCAAGCCGAGTCCGATCACGCAGTCGCTGGAGAAGGTGGCCACGGGGGTGAAATGGCTGGTGTGGGTGGTCATCGCCATCGCGGTGGTGGTCGGCGCCATCTGGTTCGTGCTGAGGGGATTGGCGCCGTTCACGAGCTGGGCCCGCGGGCTGCTCGATTGGTTCCGCGGACTTTTCGGCGTGAAGCCGAAGGCGAAGGCCGCGGCGAAGTCGGAGGAGGCGAAGGTCGAAGAGGAAGTGTTGCGACCGCCGCCCTTCTCGATGTTCAACAACCCTTTCCACGACGGCACGGCCGAGCAACGCGAAGCGGGGGAACTCGTCGAGTACAGCTACGCTGCGCTCGAATCGTGGGCCTACGAGAACGGATTGGGCCGGCAACCGGAGGAGACACCGTCTGAGTTCGTGGCCCGCATCGCGGAAGATCGGCCCGAGTTCCAAGTGCCCGGTCAGGCCCTCGTGAAACTGCTGATGCGGCTGCTCTATTCGCCCGGAGGTCCGCTGCCGGGCGAAGCGAAGACGCGCCTCGGCGCGTTTTGGAAGATGCTCGAAGCGGCTGCGGTGGGTGTCTGAAAACTGACGACTGACCACTGATGACTGTTTTGTCCCAAACCGTTTCGAGAAAATCAGTGGTCAGTCGTCAGATGTCAGGAATCAGTTTCGGACGTTCGTAAAATGAACCCGCCCGCAGAACCTCCGAGAGATCTTCCATGGCCGTAGCCGTGACCGTTCCCGCCGCCGGCGATGCCGTGACCGAGGGCCGCATCGCCAAGTGGCTCGTCGCGGGCGGGGCGAGCGTGAAGGCCGATCAGATCCTCTACGAACTCGAAACCGACAAGCTCACGGTGGAAGTGCCCTCGCCCGCCGCGGGGGTGCTCACCATCACGACGCCCGCCGGGGAGACGGTTTCCGTGGGTGCAACGGTGGGCAGCATCGACCCCTCCGGGAAACCGAGCGCGGAGCCGGCACCCGCGAAGCCGAGCGCGCCCAAAGCGGATGTCGTCGCATCGCCCGCCGCCTCGGCGATGATCCGCGATGGCGACCTCGACAAATCGAAGATCGCCGCGACCGGCCCAGGCGGGCGCATCACGAAGGACGACGTCCTCGCCCATCTGGCCGACGGCGCGAAGCCGGCCGAAGCGCCGCTCGTGCTGCCGGCGAAGCCGCAAGTGCCCGTCGCGACCCTCGTGACGAACCCCGCGCGCGAAAAGCGCGAGCCGATGTCGAACATCCGCAAGCGCACGGCCGAGCGGCTGCTGCAGAGCCAGAGCACGACCGCGACGCTGACGACCTTCAACGAAGTGGACATGTCGGCGATCATGGAACTGCGCGCGAAGTACAACGAGCGCTTCGAGAAGAAGCACGGCGTCAAGCTCGGGTTCATGTCGGTCTTCGTAAAGGCGGCGGTCGAAGCGCTGAAGGCCTTCCCGATGGTCAACGCCCGCATCGACGGCAGCGATGTGGTGATGCAGAACTTCTACGACATCGGCGTCGCCGTCAGTACCGAGAAGGGGCTGTTCGTGCCGGTGATCCGCGACGCGGATGCGCTGCACTTC
This sequence comes from Fimbriiglobus sp., assembly GCA_043774415.1. Lineage (GTDB taxonomy): Bacteria > Planctomycetota > Planctomycetia > Gemmatales > Gemmataceae > JALHQU01. The sequence goes on from JAYVTJ010000127.1 coordinate 4,748, forward strand.
GCGAAGATCGAGAAGGCCATCGCGGAAGTGGCGAAGCGCGCCAAGGAGAACAAGATCGGCTTGAAGGACTTGGAGGGCGGCACCTTCACCATCACCAACGGCGGGATCTTCGGGTCGATGCTGAGCACGCCGATCCTGAACCCGCCGCAGACGGCCATCCTCGGCATGCACAACATCCTCAAGCGCGCCGTGGTGGTGAACGACGAGATCGTCATCCGTCCGATGATGTACCTCGCGCTGAGCTACGATCACCGGCTAATCGACGGCAAGGAGGCGGTCCAGTTCCTGGTGCGCATCAAGGACTGCGTCGAAAGCCCCGAGCGGATGCTCCTGGAGGTGTGAGCGCCCGGATCGCGCTTGCGGGGAGGCGAACCTTCACCTAAAATAACCTACCCCTCCTCCCGCACCACTTCCGGATCGCCCATGCGTCCGCTGACTCTGGCGGCTCTGCTCCTCGCCTGCACGGCCTCACCCGGCGCCGACCGGCCCGTCACGTTCGAACGCGACATCCAGCCGATCCTCACGCGCACCGGATGCAACGCCGGCGCCTGCCACGGCAAGGCGCGCGGGCAGAACGGCTTCGCCCTCTCGCTGCTCGGCTTCGACCCGGTCTTCGATTTCAACGCCATCGTCAAGGAAGCCCGCGGCCGCCGCGTCTTCCCCTCGGATGTGGACAACAGCCTGCTGCTCCGGAAGGCCAGCGGCACCGACCCGCACGGCGGCGGCAAGCGTATCCCTGTCGGCTCACCCGGTTACGACTCGTTGAAGCGCTGGATCGCTGCCGGAACTCCGCGCACGCCCGCAGATGCGCCGACGCTGCTGAAGATCAGCGTGGCGCCGACCGAGTTCCTCGGAGAATTCAAGCAGACCCGTCCGCTGACCGTGACCGCGCACTTCTCCGACGGCACCACCGAAGACGTCACAAAGCTGGCGTCGTACCAGTCGAACGATCGCGGCTACGCCGCCGTTGATGCCGACGGCGTCGTGAAGGTCGGCAGCATCGCGGGGGAAGCGGCGATCACCGCGCGGTTCGTCGATAAGTTCGCCGTGGCGCAGGTGCTCATCCCGCTGCCGGGGAATGTCGAAGCGGACGTCTACGCGAAGCTGCCGCGGAACAACTTCATCGATGGCCACGTCTGGGATAAGCTCGCGCGCCTCGGCCTTACCGCATCGGCGCAGGCGAGCGAAAGCACCTTCCACCGCCGTGCGTTTCTGACGGTCGTCGGACGGCTGCCGACACCGGATGAGACGCGGACGTACCTCGCCGACGCGGATGCGAAAAAGAAGGAGAAGCTCATCGACCGGCTGCTCGCTCGGCCGGAGTACGCCGACTTCTGGGCGAACAAGTGGGTCGATCTGCTGCGGCCGAACCCGTACCACGCGGGGATCAAAGCGACGCTGAACTTCGATGCGTGGATCCGCGCACAGTTCCGCAAGAATGTGCCGTACGACCGCTTCGTGCGCGAGATCGTGGCGGCCCGCGGGAGCACGTTCAAAGACGGCGCCACCGTCTTCTACCGCAACCGCCGCGAGCCGGAAGAACTCGGGCCGATGGTGAGCCAGCTCTTCCTCGGGGTCCGTCTCGACTGCGCCAAATGCCACCAGCACCCGTCGGAAAAGTGGAGCCAGAAGGACTTCTACGGCTTCGCGGCGTTCTTCGGCCGCATCGGTCGGAAGGGCCAGGGCATCTCGTCGCCGATTTCGGGCGGCGAGGAGATTGTCTTTGTGAAGGACGACGGCGCCGTGAAGCACCCGCTCACGGGCGAAGTGCTTCTTCCCACCGCGCT
>JAYVTJ010000128.1:0-5707 GCA_043774415.1 Fimbriiglobus sp.
GGCGGCGCACTTCCTCCATCGATTGCTGCCGGCGCTGCCCGTTGTCGAAGTGGCGATTCCCGGCATCCTCGACCCGTACCCCATTTGCCGAAACCCGCCGCGTCACTGGGGAGGCTCGCCTCCGCATTCGTGGAGCGTCACGAGCGATTCCCTCGCGCTCTGGGTCGCGATTTGCTCTGAGGCGTCGAAGCTGATGCTGCTGAAATCGGCCGATGCGCCCGCCGGCGATTGGTCCGGCGCTGGCTATGCCGATGGGCACTTCCGAGTGTTGATGACCAAGTCGAGCGTGGAAGTGGAAGCGTTGAATCTGCGGAGTTCCGGTTCCCCCTCTCCGCTTCGGAGAGGGGGTTAGGGGGTGAGGTCTCCCCGATGCGGGAGGAAAGCCGCGCGCGTCAGCGCCGCTGACCTCACCCCCCGGCCCCCTCACCGAAGCGGCGAGGGGGAGAAAGAATCACTACCGCACCACCACTCGGCTCCCGTCCACCACCTGCGAAAAGCCGCTCGTCAGCACCGGGGCGCCCGCGGGGAACGCCCCCGTCACTTCGATCCAATCCTTCTCGCGGACGCCGACTTCCACCGGCACCGCTTGCGCCAGATCCCCCACGAGGACGAAGACCTTGTTCACCCCCGCGTACGACACGAGCGCCTGCGGCGGCACTGTGACGACCTTCACCGAGTCGCCGAGGATGGCCACCTGCGCGAAGCCGCCGGGCTTGAGCTTCCCGGCTACGTTGGGCACTTCGATCTCGACTTGGAAGGTGCGGTTCAGCGGATCGATGGTCGGGTTCACGCGGGCAACCCGCGCGGCGAAGGGCTTGTCGCCGTAGGCATCGACGCGCACCTCGACCGCCTGCCCGACGCGCACCTCGGCCGCGTGGCGCTCCGGCACCGTCACGCGCAGCTTCAGCAGATAACTCATGACGAGGCGGTAGACGTTCGTGATCGGCAGGCTCTGCACGCGCTCCCCGGCCGAGACCATCCGCTGCGCCACGGCGAAGCGCATCGGCGGGGCGCTCGGCCCCATCAGCGCCGCCCAAGCTTGCCAGCCCGGCGGCTCCGGCACGCGCAGCTCCGCATCGGCCAAGCGCTGCTCGGCGATGGCGAGCGCCACCCGGCGCTGCTTGGCCCGCGCGTACGCGGAGTTCGTCGCGGCGATGGTGTCGCGGGTCTTGGCCTTGGTCACGTCGGCGTCGAGCTTCACGCGCAGGAACTCGGATTCGGAAACCGACTTCGCCGCCAGCAGCTTCTGGTAGGGTTCGTACTCCTTCGCGGCCTTGTCCGAGTTCGCCTTCGCGATGATGACGGCATCGATCGCGTCCACGTCGAACGCGTCGAACGTCGCCGTCGTGAGGTTCAGCGCCCGCATCTCGGTGTCGAGTGCGGCCTGCGCCTCCGCGACGGCGAGTTTCAAATCGACAGTGTCGAGTTCGAGGAGCACCGCCCCCGGCAATACTGAGTCGCCCAAGTCGTAGTGGATCGCGCGGATGCGCCCATCGACCTTCAGCGCGAGCGCGAGATCCTCGGTGCCGTTGAGCGTGCCGGTGCCGAGCACGCGCTGCTGGTAGGAGCGTTCCTCGATGGGCGCCACCGTGATACTCACGGACGGCGATTCCTTCACCACCACCGGTGTGGCCTTCGGCGCGCAGCCGACAATCGAGGCCAGCAGTACGAACGCGATCATCCGGCGCGGCATCGGCGTCCCCCCTGTTAGGTGTTCGTGTTCGATTTCGACTGGCGCTTCCGCTCGGCTTCGCTCAGAATTCCCCGGCCGAGCACATCGAACACGGCCTCGGCCTGCGCCTCGGGATCGACGGGCCGACCCGACAGCAGGTTCGTCATGATCGTGCCGTAGAGCAGGTCGCCGACCACCGCCATGAAGCGCTCCTGCGCCATCGGCCGCAGCACGCCCCCGTCTTGGAGGCGCCGGAAAAAGGCGTCGTGCTTCTGGCAGTCGCGGTCGTCTTTGTCGCTGAAGTAGAGCGGCCGGTGGTGGTGCGGAAAGTTCGCCCGCTCCTGGATAAACATCTCGGCCAGCTCGGGGCGGTCGTGGAAGAACTGCAGGTACGCGCGGATCGCGTCCCGGAGCAGTTTCAGCGGGTCTTCTTCCTTCGCCATCACGGCGTCCATCGCGAGCGTGAGGTCGGCGAGGCCGCGCTCGACGACCGCGAGGAAGAGTGTTTCCTTCGTCGCGAAGTACGAGAAGATGGTGCCGTTGCCGATCTTCAGCCGATCCGCGATGGCTTGGACGCTCGTGTTGGCGAAACCCGAATCGGCGAACAGCGCCGCCGCCGCCGTCAGGATTTCCGCCTCGCGGCGGCTCTTGAGGTCGGGGTTTTTGGGTCGGCCCGGTTTCCGCAGGACATCGGCCATGAGGGAGCAACCGCAACGCAAGGGGATAATTAACTGACGGGTCAATCGATTAAATGATAGCGGGCGACTGGGTGTCGCAAAGGGCAAATCCGTCCGGGTCGGCAGCGAAAAACCGGTTGCAAAATGAGTTTGGCCAAACTCAATTGAGTTTGGAGGGGGGTGTGGGTGTTTGCGCCGAACTCATTTTGCCGGCGGGCATCGGACCGGAGCCGGTCTATGAATTCTCTGCGAATCCCCGCCGGGCATATAATGCTCGTTCGGGCCCCCTGCCACCCTGCGAGCCGACGATGCCTCTGGACTGGTCCCCCCTGGTCGAATGGATGCGCTACAAGGACGACTTCCTGCTGATGACCCACATCCGACCGGACGCCGACGGACTCGGTTCCCAGATGGCCCTCGCCGACGCTCTGGGACGCATTGGCAAAAAGGCCCGCGTCGTCATCGCCAGCCCGCTGCCGCCGCGGTACGAGTTCCTCGATCCGCAGCGGAAGATCATCGTGAACTTCGAGCCGCCCGGCGACGAGTTCCGCAATTGCGGCGGCATCGTCGTGATGGACACCGGGACGTGGAATCAGCTCGGCGACTTCGGCCCGTGGATGAAGGCGTCCAAGCTCCCGAAGGTCGTGATCGACCACCACCGCACCCAGGACGACCTCGGCGCCACCCGGTTCGTCGATACGAGTGCCGAAGCCACCGGCCGCATGGCCTACGAGATCATCCGGGCGCTCGGCGCCCCGATTTCCCCGGCCGCGGCGAACCACCTCTTCATGGCGCTCGCCCTCGATACCGGCTGGTTCCGCCACCCGAACACCACGGCCGAGAGCTTCGAGCTCGCCGAGGAACTCGTCCGGCTCGGCGCCAATCCGCCGCCGCTGTTCGAGCAGCTCTTCGAGTGCGCCCCGGTGGCGCGGCTTCGCCTCGTGGGAGTGGCGCTCGAACGCTTGCAAACTCGGGCCAATGGCCTCATCGGCACCACCGAGGTCTACCTGAAGGATTACGCCGAGACCGGCGCCGTACCGGGGGACACCGAAGACCTCATCAACTACCCGCGCAGCATCGACGGCGTCGAAGTCGCGGTGATCTTCATCGAGCAGCCGGAGGGCGGCACGAAGATCAGCTTCCGGGCGCGCTCGAAGGTCGACGTGTCGAAGATCGCCGAGAAGTTCAACGGCGGCGGGCATCGGCTCGCCAGCGGGGCGCGCTCCGACCTCGACCTCCCGGCCGCGAAGGAACTGGTCCTGCGCGAGATCGAAGCGGCGCTCGCCCTTTGCGAGCCGTCGCGGGTGTGCTAGGCTGGATATTCTGCCGAGCGATCCTTTCCCCCCACTCGCCTGCGGAGTCCCACCCATGACCGCCCATCCCGAATCCGCCGCCCCGCGCATCACCCTCCGCCAGTTGCCCTTCGCGGCCCGCCTCGTCCTCAGCGCCTTCCTCATCGCCGTCGGCCTCGGCTACTTCTCGGCGATGGTGCAGCTCCACATGAAGCACTCCAGCCGCGACGGCGAACCGCTGCCGACGGGCGTAAACGTCGTCGAAGTCTTCTGCGGGTTGAAGCCGTTCGATCCGTCGGCCCCCGCCCCGTGCAGCCGCATCGACACGCTGCTGAGCGCCGACGAGAAAGCGGAGGACGTGGGCAAGGACAACATGGCCCCCGCCTTCTACGCGAAGTCGAGCGGTTGGAAGACCCAGCAAAAAGTTCGCGGTCGCGAAGTCGGCAACTTGATGGAGGAGCGCCACGGCGAACTGAAGTCGATGCTCGCCTGGATCCGGAGCGACTCGGCGGTGAAGAAGGAGGCCTATGAGAAGGACAGTTTCGCCCGGCCCAAGGAGATCGAAGGACTGCCGGTGACGCCCGATTTCCTCGCGGCAGACAAGACGGTGAAGATCACCTCCATGATCGAAGCTCGCTGTTTGAACTGCCACTCGGATGGAGCGCAGGCCCCCACACTCGAAACGTATGCCCAACTCGAACCGCTCATCACGGCGCCGAGCACCGAGATCATCGACGGCAAGTGGGTCCGCAGTTCGAAGCAGACTTCGGTCGAACACCTCACGCAATCGACGCACGCCCACCTGCTGACGTTCGCGATCCTCTTCGCCCTGACGGGGCTGACCTTCAGCTTCAGCACCTACTGGGCCGGCATCCGCGCCGTCCTCGGGCCGATCGTGCTGATCGCCCAGGTCGTGGATATCTCCTTCTGGTGGCTGGCGCGCGTGCCGCACTACGGCGTCTACTTCGCCTTCGGCATCCTCGGCACCGGGGCCGTCGTCGGCATCGGCATGACCATGCAGATCGTGCTCAGCCTGCTGAACATGTACGGCCTCCGAGGCAAGATCGTCGTCCTGCTAGTGTTGCTCTCCGTCGCATCGGCCCTCGGCTTCGTCGGACTCAAAGTGATCCAGCCGGCGCTCGACATCGAACGTGAGGAGTCGCTGAAGGCCAAGACTCTCGTCGCCAAGTTGGACGATCCGAAAGCCGCGAAGCCACCGAAGCTCATCGATGTCGTGAAGGGGCCAAAGCTAGTCGAACCCGCGCCGATGCCGATGAACGCCGAAGCGAGCCGATTGGAAAAGCTCATCGCCGGACCGAAGGAGACGAGCAAGGATTTCCCCTTCAGCGGGAAAGGGACGATGGGCCCGGCTTTCTTCGAGAAGGACGGCGCGGGCTATAAGAAGGCCATCAAGGAAAACAACCTCGCTCTCAAGGAGAAGCTCGACGCCGAGCGCGACGGTGAGCGCTACGCCATTCAAGCGTGGATCAATGCGGAGCCGGCGGCGCGGGAGAAAGCCTACGCCGATGACAGCTTCCCGAGGCCGCAGGCGCTCGCAGCGAAGCCGATCACGCCCGAGTACCTGACGGATGCCAAAGCGGTGAAGGTGAAGTCGATCATCACCGACCGCTGCGTGCGGTGTCATGCCCCCGGCGGCGAGCAGGAGGATTACCCACTCGAAACGTACGAGCAATTGATGAAGTACATTCTGCCGGCGAAAGCGAAGCCCGCGTCGAAGCAGTGAGTGCGTGCTAGGTATCTCCGGATGAGTGCAACCGCGTCCTGCCCCTGTGCCGATCCGGCGTGCGCCCGCTGCAGCGGCCGCGCCGCGCCGGTCGTCGTCTGGGGCGATGACCCCCCCGAATCGCATCGCCCACCGCCGCGGACCGATCCGCCCCGCCACGCCGAAGCCGCCGCTCTGGCGCTGTACGAACGGGTCGCGTCCCGGCCGAAGCGCACAAGGCGGCGCTTCGGCCGGCGCGGCACTGTCACCGGTATAGGCCTGCTGGCGCTGGCCGCGGTCGTCTATCACTTCGACTTGGACATCGCCCTGCTGCGACTCGTCA
>JAYVTJ010000129.1:0-1648 GCA_043774415.1 Fimbriiglobus sp.
GCACGAGCACCTTCTGCAAGCTGCGGCGGCGGAGGTCGAGGTAGCGGTACTGGAGCCGCAGTTCTTCGTTGGCCAAATCTTCGTCGATGAATTCGGTCACGCTGAACGGCATCGACGGGCAATCGTTGAGGACGCGGAGATCCGTGGCCTGCTCTTCGATGCGCCCTGTGGCGATGTCCGAGCGCTCTTTGCCGGCGATGCGGTTCCGCACGACGCCGGCAATGCTAACGCAGTATTCGCGGCCGAGCTTGTTCGCGGCGGCGAAGAGTTCGGCGCTGTCGGCTTCGAACACGACCTGGGTCAGCCCGTAGCGGTCGCGGAGATCGACGAAGACCTGGTTGCCGAAGTTCCGCGTGATGAGCACCCAGCCGTTGAGCGTGACGGTCTGCCCGAGGTGCGCCACTCCCAAGTCGCCGCAGGTGTGGGTCCGTTGCCAGTCGCTCATCGCCGTCTCCAACGCTGCGGGAAATTGGGATTGTAGGGAACGCCAGCCGACAAGAGGAACACGGATGACACGGATCGAAAGGCGGGATGAAGAGGATCGGAAAAAGATCGGTTTCACTCAGATCCTCTCGATCCCGCCTTTTGATCCGTGTCATCCGTGTCCGATTTGTTGCGCTATCGCATGTCCACCACGGCCGGTAAAGTGATAGCACCCAACACGATTTGGTTCACGCGATGAATGCCGCGGCCCCTCTCGTCGAATACGGCGTCCCCATCGACCCCGACAGCATGGTGACACCGGCGGACACCGCGGAGTTCGCACTCGAAGCGGGTCACCCCGGCCTCGGCGACGTTGCCTACATCGCCCGGCGGAAGTTTCTGTTCGCCGTCACCCGCCGAGCGCGGCTCGCGAAGGAACCGCCGCCGCTCATCGAATACACGGATGAAGAAACGCGGATCTGGCGCGACGTGTCGCCGCGGCTCGACGAACTGCACGTGAAGTATGCCGGCGAAATCTATCTGAACGCGAAGCGCGAACTGGCCATCGGCGACCGCGAGATCCCGCAACTGCGGACACTCAGCGAGCGCGTGAACCGCGAGACCGCGATGCACCTCGTTCCGGCCGAGGGTGCCCTGCCCTACCGCACCTTCTACGAATCGATCGCGAATCGCGGGTTCCCCGTCACGCAGTTCCTCCGGCACGGTTCGCACCCGGAATTCACACCCGAGCCGGACATGATCCACGACTGCCTCGGGCATGTGCCGCCGCTGATGAACCGCGACTACGCCGAACTGCTGACGCTCATCGGCAAGGCCGCGGCGACGACGCCGAACGGGGAGCATGTGCTGGCGCTCAAGCGCTTCAGTTGGTTCAGCATCGAATTCGGTTTGATCGAAGAGCGCGGCGAGGTGAAGGTCTTCGGCGCCGGCATCCTGTCGAGCTTCGGGGAAATCCCGCACGCGCTGTTCGGAGCGGGCGCCACGAGGCGGCCGTTCGTCACCGACGATGTGATCCGCCGGGATTACGACCCGTCGCACATGCAGGTCGATTTCTACATCGCTCCGAGCTTCGCGTTTCTGCGCGGCGAGCTGGAGAGCTTGGTGAAGCGATTGGGAATCGCTGTTTTGTAGGTCGCGCTCCGCGTGACGCGGCGCTGAGTCAACTTCCGATCTCATATCCGAAAGCCGTCACGCGGAGCGTGAC
>JAYVTJ010000130.1:0-3237 GCA_043774415.1 Fimbriiglobus sp.
GATCGCTTCGAGAGCGAGCGGGGGACGTTCGATCCCGCCGCGGCGAGACGGAATGCGGAGCCGTTCAACAAGGCCCGCTACGAGCGGGAGTTGTTCGAGTACGTGGAGCAGGTTCGGATGACCGCGTGATTCACAAGCGACGGTCGCTCGAAATTGCGAATGGGAATCATCGAATGTCGGAACTTTGAGAAAATCCACATTACTAAGTCAAGCAAATCGGCCCCTGCACCGATAACTGTCAGAGATCGCACGATCGGTACAGATTGCCAAATCTGTTCGCGTGCAGTATCGGGCGTCTCACGCCTTATCATGCCCGGAGTCGTTCTCCATGCGAATCGCACTTTCCCTTCTCACCATAGCGTGCTGCGCAAGCTCTGGGCTAGCTCAGTCGAAGCCCGCGCCGTCCTCCGCGCCACTCCCGGCACCCCTCGCGATTCCCACGAATCGAATGCAGACTGCGGAGCAGGTTCCAAACGGTGGCAATCAAGCACTGCAAGCATCGAACCCTCAGGTCAACGGACGGTTCGCAGCCGAACCGCTGCCGCAACCGCAACTGGAAACTGCCTCTCAGCCCTTGGAGGATTACTGGTGCGGTGGAGATCAGCCCCGGGCTTTACCGGATGGCGGACGCGGGGCCGGCGGTCGATTCTGGCTGCGCGGCGAATATTTGCTCTGGTGGACGCAGGGCGCACAGTCTCCTCCGCTCGTCACGACGGGTGTGCCGGGCCTGTCGCCGCTCCCGGGTGTACTCGGACAGTCGGGGACTTCCACGGTCTTCGGCGGATCGGACTACGATGGACGGCCACGGTCGGGGGGACGCTTCACCGGCGGTTTCTGGGTCGATCCGTGCCGGATGGTCGGCCTCGAAGGGAGCTACTTCTTCCTCGCAAACCGGACGAACCGTTACGACGCCTATTCGGACGCATCGCTCGGCTCCCAGTTGATCTCCCGGCCATTCTTCGACGTGATCTCAGGAACCCAGAACGCGCAACTGGTGGCGTTTCCCGCACTCGCGAATGGCTCGAACATCCTGACGGCTACGGGCACGGGGCTCGCAAGCGGCGACATCCACGCACGTTCGTACAGCCGCCTCCAGGGCGCCGAAGTCAACGCTCTCTGCGGCCTCTGCTCCGGGTGCGATTACTGGATCCAGTTGCTCGCCGGGTTCCGCTATCTGAACTTGGAAGAGGGGATCTCGATTTCCGAAACGACCCGCGTCAATCCGGCACTCCCCCCCTTCGCTCCGTTCTTCGGCGGGAGCACGATCTCAATCACGGATAGTTTCGATACCCTCAATAACTTCTACGGCGGGCAAGTCGGGATGCGGGGGGAACTGCGCCGGGGTCGGATGTTCCTCGAAGTCCAGGGCAAGTTCGCGATGGGCGTGACCCACCAAACCGTCGATATTCAAGGCTCGACGACGATCGCTTCGCCGAACGGAACGACGACCGCGATCCCCGTCGGATTCTTGGCCTCGGGGTCGAACAGCGGTCATTACGAGCGGGACAAGTTCTCGGTCGTGCCCGAAGTCGGGGTCAACGCGGGCGTCCTCCTGACTCCCAACCTGCGAGCTTTCGTCGGCTACAACTTCATATACTGGAGTTCGGTCGTCCGCCCCGGGGATCAGATCGACACGAACCTGAGCGGAACGCAAATCCCGACCGACACCCGCTACAACCCCGCCGCAGGCCCCTACCGACCCGCCGCCACGATCCGAGATACGGGCTTTTGGGTGCAGGGCATCAGCTTCGGCTTGGAGTGTCGCTACTGACGCGGTGCTCCACGAATCGCGGATCTCAACTTCGCAAATCCGGCATACCGTCGTGCTCTCGAGCCGAAGGTGCGCCTCACGAGGAGCCTCGAAATGGGTACGTCTACGGGCAATCGATCGAATCGCGTCCGGGCGAACAAGCCCGGAGGATACCGGCTGAAGCTGGAGGCGCTCGAAGACCGCGTCACCCCAGCGCTGATCGTGAGCGAGATTCTCCTCACGATGCCCACGCTGTTCATTCCGACCGTCGGACCTATCGGACCGACGGGATTACCGGGCCCGACCGGACCCACTGGGCCGATGGGTCCGCAAGGTGTCCCAGGGCAAACCGGCCCGACAGGCGCGACGGGGCCTACGGGAGCGACAGGGCCGGCGGGAGGGCTGTCGCAGTTCGCTTACATCTTCAACCAGGGTGCTCGAGTCGTCCCCGTCGAAGCGGATGTCATCTTCGATTCGAACGGGGTCTTGACTCCCGGGATCACGCATGCGCCCGGCAATGCCGGCGTCACCATCGTCACGGCCGGCACCTACGCGATCGACTTCATCGTGTCGGGTGTCGAGCCGAGCCAATTCGCATTCTTCGTAAATGGTGCTGCGGTACCCGCGGGTGGGGTGTACGGGTCGGGGGCCGGGACTCAGCAGAACGGCGGGCATATCATCCTGACCCTCGGAGCGGGCGATGTGCTCACCCTCCGGAACCATTCCTCGGCCGCGGCAGTGACACTTCAAACCCTGGCCGGCGGGACTCAGACGAATGTGAACGCCTCGCTGCTGATCGAGAAGCTCGCTTAGCGGAACACAACGGCAGCAGAGTTCTTCGATGCGGTGCGGGAAGCACCGATCGCGAGAACTCCGCTTCCGTGGAACTGTGCGATACGATCTGCCTCACCCCATCACGAAGCCGCCGTCCACGTTGATCGTCTGCCCCGTCACCATCGCCGCCTTCGGCGATGCCAGGAAGACCGCCATCGCCGCGATGTCTTCGGGCGTCTGCCACTTGTTCAGCGGGATCACCTTGCGGATCTTCTCGGCGGACCAATCGTCGTAGCTCTGCGCGGTCCCGGCCGGTTGTCGGTCGGCCCACGCTTGCCACACCGACTTGTTCAGTTCCGTCTTTACCATGCCGGGGCAGAGCGAATTGACCTGCACGCCGAATGGCGCCAAGTCCTTCGCGGCGCACTGCGCGAAGTTGATGAGTCCGGCCTTCGCGGCGCTGTAGGGCGGATCGGTCTGCGAGCCAATCTGCCCCGCGACCGACGAAAGGAATAGGAACGTCCCCGTGCGAGCCTCGGCCATCTGCGGCGCGAACGCGCACGCCACGGCCGCAGCTCCTGTGAGGTTCACTCGCAGCACGCGATCCCACTCGGACGGATCGATGTTCCAGAATGGGAAGCCGAACTTCCCCGAGCCGATGCCGACGGCGTAAACGACGTGATCGACGGTGCCGAAGTCGGCGCGGATCGCAT
>JAYVTJ010000131.1:0-6758 GCA_043774415.1 Fimbriiglobus sp.
CTCGGTCCGCACCCGGCCCGCGGGAACGCCGGCCGACGGCATCCGCTGGACCTCGGATGGCCAAGGCGAGTACACCATCGAACCGGAGGAGAAAGCCACTCGCGGCACCGATGTGATCCTGCACCTGAAGGACGACGCGAAGGACTTCCTCAGCGAATGGAAGCTGAAGTCGCTCGTGAAGAAGTTTTCGGACTTCATCGAGCACCCGGTGGTGATGGACACCGAAGACGAAGAGGGCGAAGGGGACGACAAGAAGACGGTGACGAAGGAAGAGACGCTGAACAACCGCAAGGCGATCTGGCTGCGACAGCCGCGCGAGGTGAAGGAGGAAGAGTACGCCGAGTTCTACAAGGTGCTCGGCGGCGACGACGCGGCCCCCGCGAAGACGCTGCACTTCACCATCGAAGGGAAGAGCGAGTTCAAGGCGCTGCTGTTCATCCCGTCGAAGAAGCCCTTCAGCTTCGACTGGGACGAGCCCAAGGCCGGGCTGCGGCTCTACGTGCAGCGCGTCCTCATCATGGAGCGCTGCGAGGAACTGCTGCCGCTGTACTTGCGCTTCGTGAAGGGGGTCGTCGATTCGGCCGACCTGCCGCTGAATGTGAGTCGGGAACTGCTTCAACAGAACCCGCACCTCGACACGATCCGCAAGAACGTCGTGCGGAACGTGCTTCAGGGGTTGGATGGCCTGAAGAACACGCAGCCCGAGAAGTACCGCGCCTTCTACGACGACCTCGGGCCGATCTTGAAAGAGGGCCTGAGCCGCGACTGGGAGAACAAGGAGAAGATCGCGGACCTGCTGCTCTTCGCCAGCGTGAAAACCGAAGATGCGAAACGGACGACGCTCGCCGATTACATCGCGGCGATGCCCGAAGGGCAGGAGCAAATCTACTACCTCGCCGGCGACAGCGCCGCGCAGTTGCGGAACTCCCCGTACCTCGAAGCCTACCGGGCCAAGGGGTACGACGTGCTCCTGCTCACCGATCCCATCGACGAATTCGCGGTGCCGGCCCTGCGCGAGTACAAGGGGAAGACGCTTCAAGCGGCCGACAAGGGGGAGTTGAAGAGCGAAGAGACGATCGCGGACGAAGTGAAGGCGAAGTTCGCCCCGCTCTTCGAGACGTTGAAAGGCGTGCTTCCGCAGGTCGGGGACATCCGGCTGACGAAGCGACTGACGACCTCGGCCGCGTGCTTGGTCGCCGATGCGGGGGCGATGACGGCCCACATGGAGCGGCTCATGCAGCGCTTCGGCGAAGATGCGACCGGCGCCAAGCGCGTGCTCGAACTCAATCCGGAGAACGCGGCCGTGGAAGCGCTGCGGGCGCTGCACGAGAAGTCGGCGGCCGATCCGCGCGTCGCGGCCTACGGCCTACTGCTGTACGATCAAGCCGCCATCGCGGAGGGGAGCAAGGTGCCCGACGCGGCCGGCTTCGCGAAGCGCATCAACGATTTGATCGCCGCGGACGCGGCGAAGTGATCCGGAGCTACCTATGCGTGCCTTCGCCATCCTACTGCTCGTGTCGATGCCGGCGTTCGCCGTGGATGAAGCGCCGGCGCCGCGCAAGCCGAAGGACGTGGACGCCACCGAGGCGAACATCCGCAAGGCGGTCGAAGCGGCACTGCCCCAACTCTGGAAAGCGATCGAGGGGCACAGCGAAGTCCACTCCTGCTTCACCTGCCACAACCACGGGACCACGCTCGTCGCCTTCGGCGCGGCCAGCAGTCGGGGGTTCGACATTCCCGAGAAGAAGCTGAAGGAGCAGATCGAAGTGATCGTGGCGGACCTCGAGCGCAACCGCGCGCGCTTCGAGAAGGGCAAGGGGCCGGGCGCCCCCGGCGGCGGCGAGACCGACAACACCGGCTACGCTTTGCTCGCGCTCGACGCCGTCGGTTACAAACCGGACAAGACGACTTCGATGGTAATCGGCTACACGCTCGACCACCAGAAGAGCCGGGAGTACTGGTGTACCCTCACCCGGCGGTTTCCCACCGAAGCGAGCAGCTTCACGACGACCGCTTTCAATCTCTGGGCGATCCGTGCGTACCGGACGCCCGAGCAAGCCGAGGTCGCAGACAAGCGGATCGCCGATGCGAAGCTGTGGTTGCGGAGCACGGAAGCGAAGGACACCGAAGACCGTACGTTCCGCCTGGTCGGATTGAAAGCGGCGGGAGCGACACTCGATGACGTGAAGACGGTCGCCGGGGTCTTGCTCAAAACGCAGCGTGGCGACGGCGGCTGGGGTCAGCTCGACGCGATGCCGAGCGACCCGTACGCCACGGCCACAGCGCTGTACGCTCTGCACATCGCCGGCGGGATCGCGACCGACGACAAAGCCTGGCAGAAGGGGATCCGATTCCTGCTCGGGACGCAGGAGAACGATGGAACGTGGTTCGTGAAGACGCGCAGCCGGCCGGTGCAGAAGTACTTCGAGAGCGGCTTCCCGCACGGCAAGGATCAGTTCATTTCGTGCGCGGCGACCGGCTGGGCCACGGCCGTGCTGGCACTCGCGACCCCGCCGAAGAAGTGATCGCTCAGCCTTTGCCCTTCGGGTAATCGTCCGGCAGCGCATTGCGCTGCACCGGCTCGGCCGGGGGTCGCTCGGGCGGCTCGCGCTCCGTTTCCGAACGGTCGTCGTCCGCGGAAGCGTCGTCGGATGCAATTCCTGCGGTGACGGGGCCATCGCCGAATTTGAGAGTGAAGCGGAAGTTTGCTACCGAGAGGTCGTCGTTCGGAAGCAGCGTTCCGCGGCGGACGCGTTGCCCGTTCACGCGGGTGCCGTTGGTGCTGCCGAGGTCGCGCAGCAGCACGAGTCCGTCGGTCTTGACGAGGACGCAGTGGCGCTTCGATACGCTCTTGTGGTCGATGCGCAGATCGCAGTCGTCGCCGCGGCCGACGAGCGTCAGGTCTTTGACGAGTTCGATCGGCGGGGTGCCGTCGGTGGGAATGAGCCGCGCCCGCATATCGCCCCCGTAGCGGAAGTCGCCAGACTTCCGATTGCCATCGATCAAGGGAGGTCGTCGGAACTCTGGCGAGTTCCGCTACGAGAACCTCCGACTCCAGCATACACCCCGGCGACCAAGGCGCTCTCCGATCTCGTCACCGGACCGCGTAAAAAAGCGCCAGCCCGAAGCCGAGGGCGACCACGATCCAGCGCACGACCTGCGCGGGCATGCGCTTCGCGAGCTTCGCCCCGGCAAAGCCGCCGAGGATCGCCGAGGCGGCCATCACCAGCGCATAGGGCCAGTAGACCAAGCCGATGTATCCCGGCCCGCGCTCGCCGCCTTCGGCCAAGAAGATCGCCACGGCGACGCTGTTGATGGCGCTCGCGAGGAACGTCTTCACCCCGTTGGCCTTGTTGATGTCGCCGATGCCCATGAAGCCGAGAGACGCGAGCATCAGAATGCCGATCCCCGCGCCGAAATAACCGCCGTAGACCGCCACCGCGAACTGAAAGGCCATCAGTCCGGCGAGGAGAGCCGGGCTCGGACGCTGCGTGAAATCGACCTGCCGGCGCTTCAGCAGTTTATTCAGCGGTTGCTGGACGAGGAACAGCAGCGCGGCCGCGAAGATGAGCCACGGCACGAGCGGCCCGAAGCGATCCGGAGCGAGGACGACCAGCATCGCCCCGGCGATTCCGCCGAGCAGACTGGCGGGCAGCATTTGCAGAGCGAAGCGACGCGCGGCCCACAGCTCTTGGCGGTAGCCGATGGCCCCCGCGACCGAACCCGGGAAGACCGCGACGGTACTCGTGGCGTTGGCCACTTCGGGCGCGACGACGGCGAGCAAGGCCGGGAAGGTCAGCAGCGTCCCGCCGCCGGCGATGGCGTTGATCGCCCCCGCGAAAAAAGCGGCCAGAGCCAGGATCACCCAGACCCAATCCGATCCCGACATCTCGTTCTCCGTGCCGACTCGAGCATCCGGAGAATTATCCGGAATCCGCCAACAAGTACCCACCCGGCGCGCGTTACAGGGTACAAATACCGACGCACACCCGAGGACGCTCCGATGCTCCGCAAGTTCCTGCTGGCCGTTCCCGCCGCACTCGCACTGGCAGGCATCGCGTCCGCCGACGACCGCCCGGCTCGTCCCGTCACCGTCGTCACGGCTCCGCTGCCGATCGTCACGCTCAATCCGCAGCCGTATTCGAATCCGTATTACGCCAATCCTTTCAACCAGACGCCCGTGCTGAACCAGAACCCGACTTCCAGCCGGCCGGTCGTGCTGCCGGCGACTTGGACGAAGCCGGCCGTGATCCCGACCCAGATCACCCCGTGGGGCATTCAGCCGGCCCAACTGATCCCCGGCGTCTACACGCCGCCTCAAGTGGCGACCGTCGGCCCGAGCAAGTACACGCCGGTGTCGCAGTGGACGGCCATCAACCCCGTCAACGGCAACGTCTACGACGGCTGGAACAACACCTTCACGAACACCGATGGCACCTACCAGTACAACCCGTGGACGAACACCTTCGTCAACCCGAACAACAATGCGACCTACAATCCGAACAACGGCGTGACGATCCGCCCGCTGTCGTCGGGCATTCGCAACACCTTCGCCAACCCGTATCCGCAGCCCGTCTTCATCCGCTAGTCGGCCCGCACCGTCCACTTGTCTCAGGCTCCATCCTCCCCAGAATGGCGGGACGATGGAGCTTTCGCGTCACCTGCGGGTCGAGAACGTCGCCCGCCTGAATCCGACCGCCCCGCACCGGATCGACGTGAGTCGCTCGGTCGCCGACGCGGTCGATCTCATGCGCCGCGAGCGCGTCGGTTGCCTGCTCATCACCCGCGGCGGCGAACTCGTCGGAATCTTCACCGAGCGCGACTTGCTCAAGCGTGTCCTCGCCGTCGGCAAGCCGCTTGCCGACCCGCTGATCGACGTGATGACCGAGAACCCGGCGTCGGTGCACATCAACGAGCCGATCCGCAACGCGATCCGGACGATGGAAGAAGGGGGCTACCGGCACCTGCCGGTCGTGGACGAGAACAACCGCCCCGTCGGGGTGCTATCCGCGAAGCGGATCGTGCGGTACTTGGTGGAACACTTCCCCGCACTCGTACACAATCAGCCGCCGCAGCCGCACCAGTATCCGGAGCACGCGGAGGGGGCTTAAGCGGGTGTCGGGGCAGTCGCGGGCGGTTTCGGCTCCGGCGGTTTGTTCTCCACGTCCTCTTTCGACATCAGCACCAAGAATGTGCCGATGGCCACTAAGAGGATTCCGAGAGGAAGTTTCCAACCGGGCATTTCGAAGTGGAAGACCGCCCACTCGCCCGTCTTCGCATCCGGGTGCCAGAAGAGGCTCAGCAGGGTATTGATCAGGGGCGCCAAGCTGAAGATCAGCGGAGCGATGAACATCCGGTACTTCGCCAGGAACTGCTTCTTCGCGGCCGGCTTCTGCAATTCTTCGACCTGATCGCGGAGTTCCCGCTTCATGTCCGGGTCGGTTTCCGCGTCGGCCTTGGTCGTCAGTTGACCGATTTCTTCCTTCAATTCATCCCCGGCCGTGCGGACGGCTGCGCTGCTGGCGAAGATCACGCAGATGGCCCCAACTGCACCGGCGATGCCCGCCAAGCCGCTGAAGACGAGGCCCGGCTTGACATCCCAACGGGCCTTCGGATCATCGCGAAGCGACATCATCACGAGCGGGATCACGACGGCCATGACGAAGTACGCCGCCCCGACGCAGAGGATCGACGCGAGGCGCCCTGAGATCCCCGGCAGCGGATTGCCTTTGTCGTCCGCCGGTGTGAGGAGTTGTCCGCCGTAGAAGATGATCGGAACGTAAGTGCCCCACGAAAGTCCGGCCAGAATCACGTAGCCCCACCAGGGAATCGTCATGGTCGTTCCTGCCACATCGTGCGAGAATCGAATAGTCTGAGTTTAGGGATGACGGTGCGGATGGTCGAACCATCCGGTCGTAAAGGAGATTGCTGTGATCGATCGATCGGAATTGCTGACGGGCGTGAGTACCGGAGAATTGGAGGCACTCGCCGACGGCATTCTCGCGCCGACGGCCCAAGCGCGCCTCGATGAACTCCTCATCAAGCATGCGGAGACGATGCTGTCGGGAGGTGATCGCGATGAACTCGATCGCCTCCTGCAGCGCGTCGATCAGCTCACAATTCTCAAAACCCGCGCGAGCTATACGCTGCGGCAAGCCGAAGTCGGGGCTGCCGTTTCGTGAGCGCCTATATCCCGGTCACTCTGCAACTCCGCGTGCGCGATCGCTTCGGCGATTGCTGCGCGTACTGCAGGACGGCGGAGCGGTTGACTGTTGTGACGTTTGAGTTCGAGCATATCGCCGCGCGGGCATCCGGCGGGCCGACGACGTATGAAAACCTCTGCCTCGCTTGCCCGATGTGCAACCGCTTCAAATCGGATTCGGCTTCCGCCGTCGATCCTCTGACTGATTCTGAAGTCCCGTTATTTCATCCTCATCATCAAATTTGGACCGATCATTTCTCTTGGAGCAATGATGGCACGGAAGTGATCGGACTGACTCCGGAGGGTCGCGCCACCATCGTTGCTCTGAAGATGAATCGGGCCGCAGTTGTGCGCGTCCGTCGCATGTGGGTGGAACTCGGGGAGCATCCTCCCCAAGAATGATCCGCTAGCTGAATCCGACCCCCGTCCCCATCCCCAGCGGTTGCTCTCCCGCCGGCAGCTTCATCTGCGTCATCCGCAGGAACACTTCCAGCAGCACCCCGCCGGCGACGATCGCGACGCTGATCCACTGCGACAGCGTCAAGTCGAGCGCGTA
>JAYVTJ010000132.1:0-2358 GCA_043774415.1 Fimbriiglobus sp.
GCTCAGAACTTTTTGGCGTTCGTCCAAGTGGCCTCCATCATGATCCTGCTGAAATAGCCCGAAACACCGGGGTTGCCCGATCCATGTCCACACGGCCTACTAAGTAGGAATTTTCCCGGATCGCCCTACCCGATCCCGCGGCAGTCTCTATCATCAACGGTTCACGATTCTCTCCGGCTGTCCGGAGAGAATTCGTTTTGAGATGATGAAAAGGGTTCGCCATGGCCAAGCAAGTGACCGCGCAAGTGAAGCTCCAGTGCCCCGGCGGCACCGCGACCCCGGCCCCGCCCGTCGGTCCGGCCCTCGGCCAGCACGGCGTGAATATTGGCATGTTCGTGAAGCAGTTCAACGACCGCACGAACGCCCCCGAGACGAAGGGCCTCATGCTGCCGGTGATCATCACCGTCTACAGCGACCGGAGCTTCGAGTTCAAAATCAAGTCGCCCCCGGCGGCGATCCTGCTGAAGCTCGCCGCGAAGATTCCGCCCGAGAAGAAGAAGGGCGGCGATGTGATCCCCGCCGACGCGAAGAAGACCGGCAAGTACAAGGGCTTCACCGTCACGAAGAAGCAGCTCCAGGACATCGCGGCGAAGAAGATCGCCGACCTGAACGCCCGCGACGTCGATCACGCGGCGAGCATCATCGCCGGCACCGCCCGCAGCATGGGCATCAGCATCGTCGATTGAGTTCCGAATATCCCCGACGATCCCACCGATTGTCTCCCGCACCACCCGCCGACTGCGCAGGTGGGAGGGCCGATTTCCCCTCGGGGAATGTCGCCCGCCAACAGGAGTGAGCATGGCCGACGAAATCTTTCCCCTGACCGCTGCGCCCGAAGCGCCGAAGGCCGAGGTCCCCAAAGCCGACGGCCCGAAGGCGAAGTCCGAACTCGCGGACGCGCCGAAGAAGAAAAAGAAACCGGGCGTCGCACCCCGCCGCGGCAAGAAGCTCCGCAACCTCCTGCGCAACGTCGAAAAGAAGGTCGGCGACGCCGGCACCCTTCCGGTCAAGGCGGCCGTGACGTTGCTGAAGAGCCTCAAGCGGGCCAAGTTCGACGAGACCGTCGAAATCCACATCAACCTCGGCATCGACCCGACGCAGTCGGATCAGACCGTCCGCGGCACCATCGCCCTGCCGCACGGCATCGGCAAGGCGGTCCGCGTGGCCGTGTTTTGCCAGGGGGATAACGTCGCCAAGGCCAAAGCGGCCGGTGCCGACTTCGCCGGCGGCTCGGACCTCGTCGAAAAAGTCCAGAAGGAAAACTTCCTCGACTTCGACGTGGCCATCTGCACCCAGGACATGATGCCCCAAGTTTCGCGGCTCGGGAAGGTACTCGGGCCCCGCGGTTTGATGCCGACGCCCAAGGCCGGAACCGTGGTGCCGCTGACCGGCGACCTCGCCGGGGTGGTCCGCGAATTCAAGGCGGGCAAGGTCGAGTACCGCTCGGACAAGACGGGCCAGATCCACGCGGGCATCGGCAAGATGTCGTTCGACGAAGCCAAGATCGTGGAGAACGTCCACGCCTTCGTCGAAGCGGTGCGCGGGGCCAAGCCGTCCGGCGTCAAAGGGAACTACATCAACGGCATGGTGCTCTCGGCGACGATGTCGCCGGGCTTGCCGATCATCGCCTAGTGCGCTCCAGAATACCGCGTAGCGGAAGTCGCCGGACTTCCGACCTCGCACAAGCCGGAAGTCTGGCGACTTCCGCTACACGACACCGACGCCGGGGTTTTCCGATATGAGCAAGGCGATCAAGCAACTGGAGCTGGACAACCTGCGGGCGACCTTCAAGGACGTCAAGGACTACGTTCTGCTCGAGCCGATCAACGTCGATTCGGCCACCGATTTCGACTTCCGCAAGAAGCTCCGCGGCGGCAAAATCCGCGTGAAGCTCGTCAAGAACAGCTACGCCAAAAAGATCTTCGCCGAACTCGGGCTGAACGTCCAAGAGACCTGCTGGAGCGGACCGACGCTGCTCTGCTGGGGTGGCGACAGCGTGAAGTCGCTCGCGAACGGCGTCGATAAGGCTGTGCAGGAAGCGCGGAAAGATCCGAAGGCCCCCGAGAAGTTCAAGGTCAAGGGTGCCCTCGCCGACGGCCAGGCGACCACGCTCGCCATCGCCAAGACGATGCCGACGCGGCTCGAGGCCATCGGCGAAGTCCTCGGCGCCCTGCTCGGACCCGGCTCGACGCTCGCGGCCGCCATCACTGGCCCCGGATCGACCGTGGTCAACTTGCTCACGGCCATCGAGCAGAAAGCCAAAGAGGCTGCCCCGGCCGCCGACGCCGCACCGGCGGCCTAGAGACACCGATTTTTAATCGTAGTGGAAGTCGCCAGACTTCCGGGTTTTGCCAAGCC